>CAYWSS010000417.1:0-5646 GCA_964460505.1 uncultured Caldilineaceae bacterium
GGAAATAGGGTTAATGTATCTTTTAGCCGGGGATATTTGAGCAACTCATTCATATTTTCCGGGTCGCTAAATGCCAGCAGGGTGCGGGTTTGGGCGGCGGCCTGCCCGTAATGCCCGCCCCACTTTTTTACCATAACAACCACCGGCTCCGGCAACTTGCCCCGGTGCAGCTTTTCTAACTCGTCCAGAAGCCGCAAAACTTTGCGTTTGCTGCCCCCGCCCGTGCGCACCGAAGTTTGGGTTAAGCGCCAGCGGCCATCATCGCCTTCTTCAGCAAGCTGGGCCAGCCGCCCGCGCAAGTGCAGGCTGGGTACAGCGTGAATAGGTTCAATAACGCCGTTGCCTTGCACAAAGACACTCTGGTCGGCGGCTTGCGGGTTGGCCCCGCTTACTGCCGGCAGCAGCAATTGCTCCATTAGGGCTGTAACCAACCCGCCCTGTTTTTTGGCGCTCACCAGGGCTACGTCACCGGCTACGGGTCGAGCCAAAAAATTGGCAGTGGGCAATTCTGTCAACAGCCGGTTGAGCAAGTTGGCATTGGCAGTTTGCAGCAAGCTAACCCCCTGCCTGAAAACAATGCGCTCATGGTGGCTGCCCCACTCTTCCAGCGAGCGCCGTACATTTTGGGGCAGGCTGTCTTGCTTGCTCTCTTCAAGCAGTATTTTTATAATTTCTGCCACCGACAGCCCCGACTGTTGGGCCTGATAAACTGATTCCCTCGACAGCCGGTACTGAAACGCGCCCCGGTCAACCTGCTCGCGGGTGGCAAACAAATCCAGCCGGGCCAGGGTATTCAGTTCAACCGGGCCAATAGCCATTACCTGAAAATTGGGCTGTACCAGCAGTTTGCCGGTGTGTTCGGCGGTTGAGGGCAGCTCTTGTTTTCTTAAAATGTGCAGACCCAGCGGCGTTAATCTGAAAACCGACCACGAATGCTCTGTTACGGTTTGCGTTTCCAGCCGGCCCAGTTCTACCAGGCCCAACAAAAAGAGATAACCGCTTATACAGGCGGTAATCATCGCCATTTCTAACTGATCAAAGGTAGCCAGCAGTGTTTTGGGTTGACCATAAAAATAGGATGAGCTGTAACGGCTGTAGTAATAAGACCGATTGCCGGCGTTTTCCACGTTGCTGCGCTCCGGAAAGAGAAAATCAGGGGTTTTGATTTGAATTCCCTCCAGAAATTCATCGGGCTCCAGCCAGCGATTAGAGCGTAAAGACCTGAGCGCATCAAGAATAGATTGCCGGGCATTGATAAAATTGGCGCCATACTGCTTGGTTTGATCGCTAACAAAATCCTGAAAACCGGTGAGGTTTTTCCAGCGTATCAAAATCTCTTCAATCTGCTGGGCTTGAGGTTTTTGCCAAAATGGCGGAATTTGCAGTGCGGTTTTGGTCGTGGGTTTCAACTTGTTTTGCTCAACACGCACCAGCCCGGATGTTTCCAGTAGCTGCCGCAGCAGGTAAAGCCGCCCTGTTTGGTCCTCGCGGCGGGCTTCGTCCAGCAGGGGGTCGGGGGTGAGCAGCGTGTTGTTGATGGCTTTGAGCGCGCGTTTGCCTACAAAACCGCTGGTGAGCATATCGACATTATTTTGGCGAACAAAGTCCCAGTAAAGATACATATCGCGCAGGAGCAGCGCGGGGTCGGCAGCAAGGGTTTCAACCGGCTCAAATTCCGGAGTGGTTTCTTCTACCGGGTCAGGCGTGGGCAAAATATCCTGAATAATTTGGGGAACAAACACCTCCGCCGCCGGGTGAAAGCGCAGTTTGTAGGGATTGCCGCCCATATTTAAATTGGTGCTGCGGCTAAAGACCAGCCCGCAATAGGTAAGCCGGGCCACAATATCTTCAAATATATTGGATTTGGGGCGGGCGGGTTTGCCGATGTAGCCGTCGTCGTAAGGGACTTCCGGACGATAGTAGTAACCGGTATGGCGTTTGGATTCCGGGGCTTCGGCGGCTAACCCGGCCCGGACAATTTCCCGCCGGAACCGGTGTTTCATTGCCTGGCCGCCGCGTAACAGCAGCCGGTTAAGTACCGCTTGTTCCGTTTGACTCAGGCGGCGATAAGAGGCCAAAATCCGTTCGCCGGTAAAAAATTCATCGCGCATTTTAGCCAAAAGCTCGCGTTTGGACAATTTTTTGCCGCTGTCGGTGGTAATGGCTAAATTGTTGGCTTCCGCCATTTCGCGCAGGGTGTTGGCGTTGTAAGTGTCCAGTAACGTAGAAAGATCGTCGCGCATTGTTTAAACCTTGTCCGTTTGCTTGGGGGTATACCCGGCTTTTTCCAGTTCTATGGTTAACAGCTTCACTTTATTTGCCGGAACAAGCACCAGCCGGGGCGAGATTTCGGCAATGAGGTGTTGAGAGAGGGAGGTAACAGCTTTCATTTCGGCCAGCGCGTAATCATCGCTAAATTCAAGAACGGTGATGTTTTCGTAAATTCGGACCTGGCCGTAACCCTGCCACCATGCCTCCAGCCGGGCGCGGATGTGGTCCGGTATGGATTGGGGCATAAGGTCTTCCCATTCAGTCGTCAAATCGGCCAGGGTGCGGCCTGCTTCAAAAGCAAGGTGGACGGCCTGAACATCAAGGGTGTAAATAAAACGATCCGGCAGCACTTCATCCAGCCGGGCCAGGTTATCGAGCAGGCTGTGAGTTTGGGCGCTTACCGCCGTCGGATTAATGGTGATGGTTTCACCTTCTATATTTACCGCAGCAGCCAGGGCGGTTGCAGTGGATTGACTCACGGTGGGATGGGGAGCGCCCGGTACATCTACTCTGTCCCAGTAGAGGTCAGACAATCCGTGCAGACGTATTTCAACGGGCCGGCCGTTGTTTTCATATAAATCTACCAGCCCCAACCAGTGCAGCGGCCCGGTTATAAGCTGCATAATAAAGCCCCACTGAGCCAGATGCCAGTCGGCGGGGTTGTCGGGTTTTAGCGGTTGGTCAGAGTTGCGCCGGGCCAGGTACCAGCCCGTTTGCTGTTGAGAGGGGTAGTAGTAGGGTGATGCTTCCCACCGGGATTGATCAAAACGGGTCCAAATGGTTTTCATCAAAGGCAGCAAATCTTCCACTTTTATCCAGCGGTTATCAGGCAGGCAAGCCAGCACCCGCAGCACCAGATTGCGAAAAAGGGCCAGGTGCTCGCGCAAATGTTCCGGGGTGTTGTAACTAAACAGCAGCGACCGGCGTATGTGCAGCCCCGGTTCCCGACGCAGCACCTCCCACAACTCGCTCCAGTTAGCCATCAAAAAGCTGATACGGGCTAACGTGGCCCGTTGCGCCAGCTCGGTTTGGCGAAAGAGGTGCTCTTTTACCTCCGGCCAAACCGTAAGCGGACTGCCCGGCTGAAGCACCCCCGCGGCCATTAGCAGAGCAAGCAAAAAATCCAGTTCGGCCTGACCCCCGGCAATGGGGGCCAACCGCACCCTTGCTTCATCAGGCAGAATGCGTTCCGGCGGCGGCACGGTTAGGGTAAGGTTGCTGCCGTAACCGGCCAGCTTATGGGTTTTGATGCCGGCCAGTTCGTGGGGGTCGTAATCCCACTGCTGCAAGGCGGGGTAGAACTTTTCCATTTTAGGCCGGGGCATAGGGGGGCGTAACGGGACGGGGTTTTGCTCGAGCATTAAAATAATCTGGTGAACTTTGTGAATGAAACTCAGCGGGTCGGCCAGGCGCAGGGTGGCGTTGGGGATATCGGCGGAAATATTGGTTGACGCGGGCATAACCGGCTCAAGCGGCGGCGGGCAGTGACGGATGACAGGGCCAGGTATAAAATCCGGGAGCGGCGGATAGCTGTATTCAAGTTTGCCTGATACAGCCAGCCCCATCTGTGCCAGATGGCCGGTGTAGGTAGTAATCTGCTTGTGTTTGGTCAACTTGCCCCAGCGGGTTGCCACGCCTTTCAGGT
This sequence comes from uncultured Caldilineaceae bacterium, assembly GCA_964460505.1. Classification (GTDB taxonomy): domain Bacteria; phylum Chloroflexota; class Anaerolineae; order 4572-78; family J111; genus J095. Next base: position 3,917 of record CAYWSS010000417.1, read on the forward strand.
CATCGGATTGTAAACCGGAGTCACTGCCCAACAGCGTCATAGCCCGGAAAACCTGGGCGTGTTCGGCATCAAGACCAAGGGCAGCCCGCACAATTTCGGTGGGGTCGGTCATCTGCTCAATAATCTGTTGGGCAATATCGGCTTTTTTTGTACCTTTTACGCGCCAGCCCCGCTTTTTTGCCATCAAGCGCAATTCTTGCACTTTTAGCTGTTCCAGCCAACCGGTCAACTGTTTCTCTTCGGCTTGCCGGCGAATTTTCAAGGATGAACCTAACCAAAGCGGAGGTGTTTTAGGGCGTTGCGTAGCCGGCGGGTCAGCCGGCACAACTTCAATGGGGTATTCTGAGTCGGCCTGCGGGCCAGATTTGGCCTCGGTTTGGGTAAAGCCGCCGGGCGATTGTATCCACTTGAGCAGAAGCGCGCCAATATGTTTACAGCAACCGCCCCAATCATAGGGGCAGGTGCAGTGGGCATGGATGCCTTGTTCATCCACCTCTACTTCCACGGTGTACATACGGTTGCTGCCTACGCGAGCCGTAAGGACATTTCCGGCCCGTTCCGGATTGCGAACACCGTTCAAATAACCTCGCGCCCGTTTCAGGCTTTTGGCTTTTATAATTTGGTTTAGATCAGCTTCGGTAATATTTTCAAGTGTTGGCATAGAGTTTTGTGAGTTTAGTCAGTCCGGTTGCTAATTACTCATTGTTCATTGTTTTAGGTTGATAATCAGGTATTTCATCGGCGTAGAGGATGGTGTACTGGTAGCCTTGCTCGGTGAGGAAAAGCTGGCGGTTTGCGCCAAATTCCTGGTCCTGAGTGTCTTTGGAAACAATGGTGTAAAAATGAGCCAGTGAACCGCCGTTTTCTTTGGGGCGCAGGATACGCCCCAATCGCTGCGCTTCTTCCTGGCGGCTGCCAAAGGTGCCGCTAATTTGAACCATGACGTTGGCGTTGGGCAGGTCTACCGCAAAGTTGCCCACTTTAGAAACAATAAGCCGCTTGAGGTCGCCCTCTTTGAATTGTTGGTACAGCACCCGCCGTTTTTTAACGGGGGTTTTGCCGGTGATAATGGGGTAGCCGTATCGTTTCTCTACTTGCTCCAACTGGTCCAGATACATGCCGATAATAAGCACGTGGTCGTTGGGATGTTTGTCCAGCAGGTGGTCCAGCACTTCAAATTTGGCCGGGCTTTCGGCGGCCACGCGATATTTTTGGCGTGGCGCGGCCATGGCGTAGGTTAAACGATACTCATCGGGCAGGGGGGCGCGGATTTCAATCACGTCGGCGGTGGCAATCCAGCCCTGACGCTCCAAATCTTTCCAGGGAACATCATATTTTTTAGGGCCGATGAGCGAGAAGACATCTTCTTCGCGGCCATCCTCGCGTACCAGGGTGGCGGTTAACCCCAACCGGCGGCGAGCCTGCAACTCGGCGGTGATGCTGAAAACGGGCGCGGGCAGCAGGTGAACCTCATCGTAAATAATCAGGCCCCAGTTGCGTTTGTCAAACAGATCAAAATGAGGAAACTGCGCTCTGGTGGGCAGGCCGCTATTGGTTTTGGTACCCCGTTTGCGGTAGGTCATGGTCTGGTAGGTTGAAATAGTAACCGGCCTGATTTCCTTGCGCCGGCCGGAATATTCGCCCACCTGCTCTTCGGTGAGGGTGGTTTTATCCAGAAGTTCGTCAATCCACTGGCGCACGGAAACGGTGTTGGGGCTAAGCACCAGCGT
>CAYWSS010000418.1:0-5625 GCA_964460505.1 uncultured Caldilineaceae bacterium
GGTCAAGAGACCGGCCCGAGCGCGATTTTGACGGGTTCACTGAATTTGTACCAATGATAGACTTAAATACGGCTCTTTAGAAATTGCCGTGGCGCACCCTTGTGGTCGCCCAAGGCAGGCACAAGACCTGCCGCTACACCACGGAAAATACCAAAGAGCCGACTTAAATACTTTGCTTATTGCCTTAGTTGGCGCAAAAAGCTAAATTTTTGGCTTTTAATCCCAAACTTTATGCCAATGGAAAACTCTTATTACCATTTACCATTTTTTTGGACAAAAGGGGACAGTTATTTAATCCCGATTCCTAAGAGTTCGCTGACTCGCTCTATCGCTAACTCGCTTATTCTACCACCGCGTCCAGTTTTACCACCCCAATAAAAGGCAGCTCCCGGAATTTTTCGTCCAGATCAAGCCCGTAGCCAAACACAAATTTGTCTTCGATGGCGAAGCCGGTGTAATCAACCGGAATGTCTACTTCGCGGCGCTCGTACTTGTCCAGCAGGGTGCAGATTTTCAGGCTGGCCGGCCCGCGGGTGATGAGATTACGGGTGATGTAATCCAGAGTGTGCCCGCTGTCGATAATGTCTTCGACAATTAGCACGTGTCTTTCCCTGATAGGTTCATCCAGGTCTTTGACAATGCGCACCACGCCGGTTGAATCTCTCACCTGCCGCCCGTAACTGGACACGGCCAAAAAATCTACCTCATGCGGAATGGTGATTTGGCGCATCAGGTCGGTGAGAAAGAGAACCCCTCCCTTTAAAATGCAGATCAGCAGCAAATCTTTCCCCTGGTAATCTTTAGAAACCTGGGCGCCTATTTCCTTAATTCGGGCTTGCAGCGTTTCCTCGTCAATTAACTTTTCGTCCAGATAATAATCCCAGCTTTTGGTCATCTTCTCCTCTCCGGTTTTTGATCTTGTGATTTTAAAAATCTACAAATTGATTGTGCACGTTATATAACAAGTTTCGGTTTGGGGCAATAATGATCAGTACTTTTCGCCCCTGCTGTTTTATCATCAGCGCCCCGCCATTGTACTCAACAATGGTCGCCCCGTTTTCCTCAAACAGATTGTGCGCCGGCTCGCGGGCGGTAATATATTTTTTGTAGGTGTCAATAAATTCCCGGGCCTCAGCCGCCGATTCCCACACCGAAGATTCGGCCAGAATACGTTGGTTGTCGCCATCCATCCACAGCGAGTATGAATCGCCATCCCAGCCGGCTGCCCCATTGATGGCTGCTTGTTCGTCGACCTGGTCAATCAACCACACCAGAAAGCCGGCTTCGCCCAGGACATTGCCGTCAACCTCGCGCCACCCATCTCCCAGTACAAAAGCCAAATTGGGCATCGATACGGATACCGGACGCTCACCGGCCAGATATTTTTCCGGGTGCATCACCTGCTCCGATGAAACCGGGGGATTGGTGTAAGCCTGATTCACCAGGTCCCAGGAGTAGCCGGCTTCAGTGAAAAGATACAGGGAAAAATATTCGCCGGCCGTGTACGGGAAGTAGGTAAAAATGCTTAACGCGGGTGATACGCCCTCAATTTCTTCATCCTGATTTTGAAACAAATAGCGATACACGCTGTAATCAAGCTGGTCCTGGGTCACATTTTCAAGGGCAAAAATATCTTCCAGCAGGCGGGCATCTCCCTCCGGCAGCGACCGGGCGGCCAGGAAGGCATCCCCCGAAAGATCGGTTGCGAGCAGCGAGTTCAAGTTGAAGTGGTGGTCCTGCAGGGCATGAACGTACTCGTGGGCAAAGGTCAGCTCTTCCTGAGCAAACATATTTACCGATTCGGCTATGACCACCATCATCTTTTCTTCCGGGGTGTAGTAGCCCATCAGAGAGCCGGCTTGAGAATCAAAAACGGCTTCGAGAAAATCAACATCCGGCTCTATCAGGCCAAGGGCGGCGTAAAATTGCTGCCGGGTCTGCACCGCCTCCAGCGTTTCCACATCAAACGACTCATCACGCCACTGTTCTCGTAGCTGGGCGCGGGTAATAAATTTAATGGGAATTTTGGCGGGCAGGCTGAGTTCGCGCCACTCTTCTACAAAACGGGTTATATCCTTGATTTTGTCTTTGTTGATAAAATCCGGCGCAACGGCATACGTTGCGGTGGCCGATGGTTCTGCCGAGGGGCCGGGTTGCGGCAGCATCGAGGTGGCCGTGGGGCGTGGTGTGGGCGTATTGACAGGGGTTGCCGCCGGTCCCGGTGTGGGCGATGGCAAGGCGGTAGCCGGCGGCTCAACATTTGCGGAAACCACAGCCGGTGGAGAATTTTGGGCTGAATATACGGTGAGCGCGCCCCCGGCGCAAATTCCGCATAATATCAAACCCAGCAGAACCAGTACGGTGAGCTGAAAAGCTGAGAATTTCCCCTGTTTTTTGGGCGAGGGGGCGGCGCGTTTTTTCTTGCGTTTTGGTTTTTCAGGTTGCTCATCATCGTCGGTGATGTCTTCCAACCAGTCGGGAACATCATTAGACATTGGTATTGGCCTCCCAGATTATTTCAAAGAATTTTATAGTTTGGTTTGCGCTTGCAGCAGTTGCTTGATGCCCTGCCGGGCCAGATTGACCATTCCAGCCAGTGTTTCCTGGCTAAACGGCTCACCCTCGGCTGTGCCCTGCACCTCAACAAATTTGCCGGTGCCGGTCATCACCACATTTAAATCCACTTCGGCCGCAGAGTCCTCCTCGTAACAAAGGTCGAGCATCAATTTACCATCAACAACGCCCACGCTCACGGCGGCCACCGGCGTTAGCAACGCTTGCGGCAATACATCTCCGGCGTCAATTAATTTTTGCAGGGCCAGCGCCACGGCCACATACGCCCCGGTGATGCCGGCCGTGCGGGTGCCGCCATCGGCTTGCAAAACATCACAATCTACGGTCAGGGTACGCGGCCCCAGCAAATCCACATTAACAGAAGCGCGCAGCGCCCGGCCAATCAGCCGCCGGATTTCCTGCGACCGGGCGCTGTCACTGCCGCGCCGCCGGTTGATGCGCTGGTGGGTGGCGCGAGGCAGCATGGCGTATTCTGCCGTCAGCCAGCCGCCGCCCGATTCTTCCCGCCAGCGGGGAACGCGCTCTTCTACGGACACATTACACAATACGTGCGTATTGCCCGATTTTACCAGGACACTGCCTTCGGCGTACCGGGTAAAGTTGGGCACAAACTTTATTGAACGAAGCTGGTCGTTGGCGCGACCATCAATTCTGGACACTGAAATCTCCATTTCTGCAACTTTTAAAGGGTTGCTTCATATATCCTGTTAGAATAAATCAGACATTAAGGAATCGGGATTAAATAACTGTCCCCTTTTATCCAAAAAAATGATGAATGGTGAATAGTAAATGGTAAACGGTAAATTGTAAAGTGCCTACTGCACTAGGTATAAACTGTTTTTTGGCACATCAATATGACATTTGTCCGGATAATATGTGACATTTATCACTATCAGTATTTATACCCATTATTTATAATACTTTTAGTGGGTATTGTTACCCCCTTACTTCTACCTCTATTGCATTAGATTCCCACTAACCGTAAATTTATTGTAGAAAATACAAGAGAGTTGTTCCTCAATAAGCAACGCAGTAAATTTGGACACATTTTATTAAGGACGCAGATGAGAGCGGACAAGCGTGGATATTTAGAATCTTTTTTCCACGTTCACCCACGCTTGTCTGTGTCCTGCAAATGAGATAACCTTATCAGGGAACAAGTCTAAGGAGGTGATTATTGAAAAATGTAGTAGTTTCAGTTTTTTAAGTGGCCTGTAAAAACAGGCCGGCTGTGGTTGCTCTATGTTTGCCACACATACTTAGAAAAGACCACGTTTGAAATCCCCGGAGGGATATACAATGAAAAAGTTATTGATTTATACTCTTTTGGTTCTGCTCGCAGTTGGTGTGGTATACCAATATGCGCACATGTTTGCCCTGCCTGCCCTGGGCCCGGCATCAACCCTGCAGGAGACCGCGTCTGCCAGTTTGCCAAACCCCCAAAGTTTGGAAACCGAAACATTTGCCGTGGAAGCTCCTCAATACACCGGGCGTGAATCCTGCAAGGAATGTCACGAAGACAACTACAATGATGTTATGCAGTCCGGCCACCCCTACAAACTCAACAAAGTTGTAGACGGCCAGCCGCCCGAATACCCCTTCTCTGAAGTGCCCAATCCGCCCGAAGGTTACACCTGGGACGACGTTACCTACGTCATTGGCGGCTACGGCTGGAAAGCCCGCTTCATTGGGCAGGACGGCTTCATTATTACCGGCGACGCCGACAGCAAAACCCAGTACAACCTGTACAACGAAGATATTGAAATGGGCGACAACTGGGCCCCCTACCACGCCGGCGAAGAAAAAGCGTACAACTGCGGCCCCTGCCACACCACCGGCTACCAGCCCGAAGGCCACCAGGACGACCTGCCCGGTCTCATCGGCACCTGGACCGAACCGGGCGTGCAGTGCGAGGCCTGCCACGGCCCCGGCAGCCTGCATAACGAAAACCCCTACCTGGTCAGCATGAAGGTAGACCGCGATTCTGACGCCTGCGGCATCTGCCACCGGCGCGGCGACATCAGCCAGCTTAATGCCAGCAAAGGCTTTACCCGCCACCACGAACAGTTTGAAGAAATGCGTACCTCTGAGCATAAAGCTTTGAACTGCATCGACTGCCACAACCCGCATAAATCTGCCAGGTACGGCAAAGGCCCCGACAGCGGCATTAACAACCCTTGTACCAACTGTCACTTTGAAAAAGCCGACTACCAGAAAATTACCGACCGCAAACACGCCGAATGTATAGATTGCCACATGGCCCGCTCAACCAAGAGCGCTCTGGGCGACGCCGAACGCTTTACCGGCGATGTTCGCGGCCACCTGTTTGGGATCAACCCCCTGGCCGAATCGCAGTTTAGTGAAGACGGTGGAACCACCAACCCCTACGTGGGCCTGGACTTTGCCTGCAAGGGCTGCCACTACGATGGCGGCCCCGCCAGTGTAGTGGCCGACGACGCACTGGTTGACATGGCCGTGGGCTACCACAACGTAGACCTGGCCGGCAGCGCCAACAAGTAGCACCAAAATAAATTCTGTTTTGTAGTAAAGTAAAAAAGCCGGGCATTGTGCCCGGCTTTTTTCGTTGTGCAAAAAGCGTGGGATAAATGTGACAATTGTCATAAAAAAACAGTGACATATATCACTATTTTTAAACTACCTTTTAGTTTATACTAACAAATGTGGGTATAAATACCCATATTTCTTAGTAAGAAGTGCAATAAAGGCACCAAAAAGATTAATTACTTATGAACGCTGTGCCTAACATTGGTGTCCCCCTGTTATTCGGAACAAGTTACGTAATAAACCAATTTTTCTCACTGGAGAGATTACCATGAAAAAATCCTTGCTACTGATTAGCCTTGTCCTGGTTATTGCCCTGATAACTGCCTGCGCCGGTGAACCCGGCGAACAGGGGCCGGCGGGACCCGCCGGAGAGTCTGGCCCGGCCGGGCCCGCCGGCGGTGAAGGGCCACCCCGGCCGCGCGGGGTTGACGGGCAGGACGGCGAGGACGGGCTGCGCTGTTACCCGGCCGGCGTTGTCGTCGTGAC
>CAYWSS010000419.1:0-5621 GCA_964460505.1 uncultured Caldilineaceae bacterium
TTGTTATACAAAGGAAACCTCTGCGGTCTTAGGCAGATATGGGTAATTACCAAAATTTAACAATGAATAATGAATAATGAGTAAAACGACCTGCAAGAAAATTCGCAGGCCGTTTTACTCATGACTCATTGTTAGTTGCCCAGTGCTTCCCAGACTTCTAATTTGGCTTTGATGCGCCGGATGACCTCGCCGGTAAACTCGGTGGTGGTGGCGGCCCCGCCCAGGTCGGTGGTGCGAATGCCATCACTCACCGCTTCAAACACCGATTCGTAAATAGCACGAGCCACCTGCGAGGCCTGATCATCTTTAGCGTAGCGCAGCAGGGCCGCCCCGGCCAAAACCATGGCCATTGGATTGGCCAGATTCTTCCCTTGCAGCGAGGGGGCGGTGCCGTGTGGCGCTTCGGCCATAATTGTTTGGGAACGCCAGTTTTCATCAAAGGCGATAAGCAGCGATTCTGCCCCGGCGATTGAGCCAAACATTTGCAGCACAAAATCGCTCAGGCAGTCACCGTCTCGATTCATGCTGGGGATAACCATGCCATCACCGGCGTTGGTCAGCAGCAGGGCATAGGTGGCGTCAATCAGTTGCGGTTCGTAGCGTACATTGGGATACAACCCGGCGGCTCTATCCATCTCCTCTTTCAACATCCCCTCGTACACAGGGCTAACGGTATATTTGGGGCCGCCAAACACTTTTACTTTCATCCTTTCCGCATGCCGGAACGCAAATTCGGCCACCGCCCGGCAGGTGCGGCGGGTAACGCGCTGGGTGCAATAAGCCACTTCATCAATGCCTTCACCTTCGCGGCTTTCCTTGGCTCCGTAAGCGCCGCCTACGGCCATCCGCACCACAGAAATAGGCGCGTAAGCCCCCGCCGACGGGCGCACCCCGGGAATGCGCCGCCCGGTGCGAACAATGACGGTGCCGTGAACGGCATCGCGCAAAATAGCGTTTGGGCTGCCCACATCACCCGCGGCTTCCGGAGTGATGGTGGCGGCTTTTAGCCCCAGCCTGTCCCGTATCATTGCTTGGGCGGCATCCAGGACCACCTGATTATTGGTTTTTCGTCGATTTTCCAGGCTCAGGTCAAAATGATCAAACTGAATTTCCAGCCCGGTAACGGACGGGGCGAGCACGCGCAGAGATTCTTCCAGTAATTCCTGGCCGGTTTGATCACCCTCTAAAACTGCAATCTTTAATGTCATTTTATTCCCCTTGTTTAATTTTAATTTGCATCGTGAGTGTACTTAAAAAAAGAAAAATCGACAATTTACCCGCTACCCCACCCACCCCACCTAACTCTATTCATTTGAGAAAAACCAAATTCTGCATAAAATACTGGATTATGTTTAACGTTGTGCTGGTCGAACCGCAAATTCCTCAAAATACGGGTAACATTGCCCGCTTGTGCGCCGCCACCGGTATGGAATTAATAATTGTGGGCAAGCCGGGCTTTAAACTCAGCGACCGCTACCTTAAACGGGCGGGGCTGGATTACTGGGAATACACCCGCATTCGCCACCTGCTTGATGCCGAGGCTTATTTTGACGGGCTGGACATGGCCCGCGCCCACCTGCTCACCACAAAAGTAGAGCGCCCCTACTCTCAAATTACGCCCCACCCCGGCGACAGTTTTCTCTTTGGCCGGGAAGATGCCGGCCTGCCGGAGTGGCTGCTAAAAAACAATCCCCAGGCATGCGCCACCATCCCCATGAAAAACCCCCGCGTGCGCAGCCTGAATCTGGCCACCAGCGCCGGCATTGTTATGTACCACATGCTGTCGCTGCACAATTTTAACCTCGATAGCTGATTTTCAGTAGATCCAAATTTCAGACCTGACAGGTTTCCGAGGTGACATAATTTGCAAAGTCACCTTGATTATCAAACGATTTTGACCACAAAAGTGATTTCAAAAACCTGTCAGGTCTTGCAGCCTCCAAGAATTTGAATCTGCTGATTCTCATTCTCCCCACACTGAGAGACAAATCCCATTGTAAAGCAAGTGTAGTTTGGGCTACAATTTAATATAGACTCATAAATGATTTTTCACCCCTATTTGGCAGGGTTTTTGCGTCATTTGAATTTTGCACAAGCCCAAGGCCATAATATTAAGAGCAGTGACATAGAGTAAAGCAATAACGCTGTATGTAGTGGTTGAGATTTTGAACCACAATATATTGTATAATCCTTCCGGGTTATTGCTGTATTTTGGCGATATTTTTTGTGCGTAAATCAAATGACGCACTTCATAGCCAAAAAATCATTTATGAGACTTGGATTTCAACAACTATGTCAACGCAATTTTAACCGGTGATTACCCACATCTTCGAAGTAGAGGTGACAGTCACTTCTGGCGATAAAATTTAACCTCTCTTCGCCGGAATAATCTGTCTTAAAATCGTTTCAAGTGACTGTCACCTGAGGTGCGACAATTTATGGGTAATCACCAAAATTTTAACCAGGAGATTGATTTTATGCGGATGAGTCGAAACTCGAGATGGATGCGGCCATTGGTGGGCGGCGCGATTTTATTAATGCTGATGTTGCCGCTAGCATTATTGGCAGCAAATCAGTTGCAGAATGATGGCTTGGAACCACCATTTAATGCTTATGGAACCTGGACCGGCTCGGGACATGTGTTTACTTTAGAAGTGGCCCACGACTGGGAGAAATTCTATATCCCTTCGGGCACGTATGATAGCGGGAATAAGCTTCGATATTTCCGGGCATCTGCGGTTGAATTCCTGTACGGCTTCACCGAAAAGAGAGATGGCGCGGACGCCCAACTTTTCTGGTCAACCAAACCCTATGATGCGGGAATTTACCAGCAAGTATCCGGCCTGACTCCCGGCGAAAATTATGGGCTTCAGATTGGCATTTTGCAGGTGTACGCCAATACTACCAGCAAAACAGATAATAAAATGTTCAGAAGCGTTGGCATCGACCCCACCGGCGGCACCGACCCGAGTAGTTCCAACGTAATTTGGGGGCCGGAGGAGGGCAAGGATGTTGACTGGTTTTATCCCGGCGTTGGGGCCGAGGCCATCTCCAGTACGATGACGGTGTTTGTGCGGGTGCGCAGCACCGACGACGCACCGACGTTTGAAGAAAATTTGGTCTGGGTGGATGATGCCTTTCTGGATATTGCCCCCACCACCACCCTGACTCTAACCCTCGATTCTGCCACCCAGGTCACCGCCAATTGGAGTGGAACACCGCGCTCCGGATTTAATCTGTTTGCCTACGAAGCCCAGTATCGCAAGGATACTGAAACAACCTGGACTGACTTGCAGGTTTTTACCAGTGATGAGGGGGCCAATCCGCCCAGCACCGGTACCAGCCAATCGTTCACGGTAGAACCATGGGTAGAATACCTGGTGCGGGCCAGAACATGGCACGAGCAAAGTGGCGGCGATTCGCACGAAATTCCCGGCCCCTGGACGGAGGGATCATTCACGTCCGGCGGGATGGTTACCGGCAACGTGCTGGACAATCGGGGTAATTCGATGAATGGCGCTACCGTCAGTGTAAGCGGCCACGCCACCAGCACCACCACCACAAATGACGGCAGTTACACGCTGTTTACCGGAGCAGGATCGTTTGAAATTGAAGCCTCCCTCGGCTCCGGTTGGAGTATCCCCAACCCGGTCGGTGTCACCGTTCCGGATATCAGCGCCATTGTCCCGTTGACCATCACCCTGCGCCCGGCTGAAGATGCCATCTCCAACGGCGATTTCACCGCTGGGTTAACCGGATGGGATGATAGCGGAACGACGCCGACCACCAGCAGCGCCGAGTACCGCACCGCCGGCCGCAGCCTGAAGCTGACCGGCGACGTTTCCATTTCTCAAACCAGCGCTATTTCCGGCGGCTACGAGCCTATCCTTTCCTTCTGGTACAAACTCTCCGGCGGCGATGGCGATGACGTATTCACCGCCCAAATTTTGGGGGATGAAACAGTGCTGCTATCCGCGGCCGGCATGTTATCTTTCACCAACACTTTCAGCACCTCCACCATTGGCAATTGGCAGCACCATTGGCTTTCGCTGAACCTGACCGAAGTGTACACCGGCGAGGTGGGGGTAAAATTTACGCTCTCACAATCCGGCTTAACCCAAACCACCGTCTACCTGGATGAAGTCAGCCTGGGTAAAGCCGGCGGCGGGCCAAACAAAACATACCTGCCTATTGTGTTGAAAGGCACTTAAACAGCGCCGGCCCACCTACACCTACATCTCCAACCCCACAGGCTCTTTGGGATTTTCCGGGGTGTTCGGCTCGGATTTGCAGTCCGAGCCTATATTTAGGGGTTCGCCAAATTTTCATCCCCAATATGTCGGGGGTTACAAACCCCCTTTGAGCAAACTCACGGAAATTCCTAAAGGTAACCATTCAGCCCCTCTGTCATTCCCGCACGTATTAAGCGGGAATCCACAGACTGCACGCATAGATTCCCGCTAAAAACATGCGGGAATGACATAATTCTGGTAGGGGGGTGAACGGTTACTCCTAAAGACCCCTTATTGCAGCCTGGTTTAGAACAGAATTGCCGGAATGATAGAATTTTGCCGGCGAAAAATATCAGAAAAATATTTTGAATTTGTATCCCAAAACATTACCTGAACATCTATAACCACGGAGCAAGTGCTTTACCGGGTGGCGCAGGCAGCGCTGAACAATGTCTCCAAACATACCCGGGCCAACCGGGTTGAGGTATCTTTGGTTTTTGAGATGGAGCGGGTAGAATTAAAGGGAAGCGATAACGGTGCCGGTTTTAATGTTGCCGCTGTGCCGGCGGCCGGTTCCGCTGGACGAATAACCGTGACAGGATAAGACAATAAATGACAAGCGACCTCTGGACACAATTGAACAAAGAATTAATCAACTGCCGGGCCTGCCCCCGGCTGGTTGAATGGCGCGAACAGGTAGCCCGCGAAAAGCGGCGCGCCTACCGCGATTGGGACTACTGGGGCAAACCCGTGCCCGGCTTTGGCGACCCCACGGCCCGGTTGTGGCTGGTGGGGCTGGCTCCCGGAGCGCACGGTTCCAATCGCACCGGGCAGATGTTCACCGGCGACAGCTCCGGCGATACGCTTTTTGCCGCCCTGCACCGGGCCGGATTTGCCAATCGCCCCACCGCCCGCGCTCGCGGTGATGGCCTGACCCTGTTTGACGCCTTTATCACGGCGGTCGGTCGCTGCGCCCCGCCGGGCAACAAACCCACCGCCGCCGAGTTAAAAAACTGCCGCCCCTTTTTAGAACGGGAGTGGGCTTTGATGCCGCAAGTTGAGGTCCTGCTGGCGTTTGGAAAAATCGGTTTTGATGGCTGCGTGCGCTTGCTGCGCGATACCGGTTGGGAAGTGCCCAGGGTGAAATTTGGGCACGGGCGGCACTACACCCTCAATTTAGCGGGCGCTGAACGCGCGCTCCATCTGTTGGCGGGGTACCACCCCAGTCGCCAAAATACAAATACCGGACGCCTGACTCCACAAATGATGGACGATGTATTTAGCCTGGCCCGGTCATTATTGTCACCTGCAAGAGATTAATTTACTTATTTCAGATGGCTCTTTAGGAATTGCCGTGGCGTACCCCAATATGTAGTGGCGCACCCTTGT
>CAYWSS010000420.1:0-5621 GCA_964460505.1 uncultured Caldilineaceae bacterium
GGTAGCGGGCTCGGTGTGGTTGGCGGCTCTGGGGCCCTGAACCGCCCCCCCCGCCGCGCCAACGTAGCCGGTGTGGGTTGGCGTCGGTTGCAGCAGCCGGGCCGCTTCTATCAACGACCAGGGGGCGGGGGTGGGATTGGCTTTTGCCGCCCGGATTTCATCCAGGGCCACAATGGACTGGAAATATTGCCGGATGCCGCCCGTTTCCAGCGAGCGTTCCACTTCGCCGTGCGGGTGGGGAGAGACAACGCCCAGCGGTAACTTCCGGCTCAACTGCTCCAAAATGTCCGGGTCCATAATTAATGATTCGTGTTCGGTGTAGCCGGAGCTTTGAATAATGATGGCCGGCGGTCCGTAAACTCGCTCAAACAGGTCAGCCCCCAGGTACAGCTCCTGAAAAATCCGCCCCACGATGTTTGTTTTTGTGATTTTGCCGCTGGCCACCAGAATGTGCCGATTTTCCGCGGGCAGCGCCTTTTCCGCACCGTCTATCCCGCCGCCGGCGGCGGCAATATCTCTGGCCATACCGGGAATATCTCTCAATTCCCGCAGGGTGTCGATGCTCACCCGCAGGTTGCCGCCGGCAAATTGCAGGTAGGCCAATATGGCCGGCACGTGCAATCTGGAAGGGAACGTGGGCACAGGCACCGTCGGCAGCAGTTCCACAAAATACATGGCAAACGCCTTGGCCACGTCCCAATAGTTGGTAAAATTGCCCGCCCGCTGCACCAGCACCACTTCCTCGGCGCTAATTAAATCTTCTGAAGATGGCGGCAGCCCCATAGCCCGTTCCAGGTATATTTGAACGGTTTTCCGGGTCACTTCCCGGTAGGAGGATTTTACATCAACCAGGACGTCGTAGCAGGAAAAAATCAGGGCATCAATGTTGAGTCTGGGGCGATAACTCATAGGGCTTCCAATCCTTGCTGCAACCGCTCTAACTGGGCGGTGGTACCGATACTGATGCGAATGTGGTCGCTGAGGCCGGGGGAGTTATAGTAGCGCACCAGAATCCCCTGCCGGGCCAATTTTTCTTTCACCTCAAGGGCGGAGCGACCATCTACCCGGCACAATACAAAATTGGTCTGGCTGAGATAGGGCCGGAGCCACACAAATTTCATCAGAATTTTGTATAGCTGCTCCCGGTTTTTAATAAGCTGGGCCACGGTGCCCAGCAATCGCTCCCGGTCTTTCAGCGAGGCTAACGCCGCAACCTGGCCGGCCACATTAACGTTGTACGGCTGTTTTATTTTCCACAGGTGGTCCATCAGGGCCGGCGGAAACGCGCCGTAGCCCACCCGCAGCCCGGCCAGCCCGGCCCACTTGCTGAAGGTGCGCAGCACAATCAGGTTGGGGTAATCCTTCACCCACTGAATGCGACTTGGCTCCGCGCAAAATTCCACGTACGCCTCGTCCAGCACGACCATGGCCGGCAGGGCCAGCAGCCGTCTTAAATCCGTATCGCCGAGCAGGGAGCCGTCCGGATTGTTGGGCGAGGTGGCGATAATGATTTTTGGATACAAGTTCGATGAACCCGTCAGAATCATGCTCGGGCCGGTCTCCTGACCGCGCCCGCCTGGGTGGCTCGGCCGGAGACCGGCCACAGCGTCGCTCCGAGGCGCGGCTTCTTCCGGTGATTGGAAGAGCGCCTCAATTTCTTCAACCGGGATGCTGAAATCAGGCCGGCGCGTTACGTTGATAACCTGCGCCGCGTTGATGCCGGCATCAAAGGCGTACATGCCAAAGGTGGGCGGGCAGTTGACAATGCGGTCTCCCGGCTCAATAAACAGGCGCATCAGCAGGTCAATCAACTCGTCGGCGCCGTGCCCTACCATTATATAGTCGGCCTCAAGGCCGGTGTATTCGGCCAGTGCCGCCCGAAGCTCCCGGCTTTCGGGGTCGGGGTAAATGTGCATAAAGGGCGCTTCGGCCAGCGCTCCGGCCACCAGCGGAGAGGGGCCGTAGGGATTTTCGTTGGCGTCAAGTTTAATAATTTCTGCGGGGGTGCGGCCCAATTGCCGCGAGAGGACTTCAAAAGGTAAAATGGGGGTGTATGGTTTCAGGGTGAAAAAGTTGGCCCGAACCAGCGCGTTTGGGTCAAATAATGTGCCGGTCAAGGTGAAAACCTCTGGTCCCGGAAACGACCCTGGTCAGACTGGCGCATGTAGGTTTCTTCCACCCAGGTGAAATATCCGCCGTAATCCAGGCTAAATCCCCGGCACATGATAATGTATCCTCGTAACTTACCTTCATCATCAAAAGTCAGGTAGGACTCGCCGGCTTGCGGGTCGCGCAGTAATATTTTTAGGGCTGTTTCGGTTTTTGTCCACTCATCAGCAGTTACTTCAGTTTCCTGTTCAAATGATTCCCGCATTAAAGACAGGAGCTTGCTCTGGTCTTTTTCCGTGGCCCTTTTTATTTTCATAACCGCCTCCTTGCGGCTGCCGCGTGGGCGTCCAGCCCTTCTGCCTGGGCCAGCTTTTGCGCCGGTGGCCCAATAGCCCCGGCTTCGGCGGCATCCAGCCCAAACACACTGATAATTTTTGTAAAATCGCGCACGCTGAGCGGGCTGGCAAACCTTGCCGTGCCCATAGTGGGCATGACGTGGGTTGGCCCGGCTGTGTAGTCGCCCAGCACTTCGTAGGCGTGTTCGCCCAAAAATACACCGCCGGCGTGCTGAACCTTGCCCAGCAAGGCCCACGGGGTCTGCACGTGCAGGCAGAGATGTTCCGGCGCGTACAGGTTATTTAATTCTACCGCTTCATCTAAATCGGCGCAGATAACGCCCCCCCCCTGATTTTGCAGGCTTTCTTCGATGATTTCGGCCCGGCTCAACTCTTCCAGTTGGCGGCCAATTTCCACCTGCACCGTTTTGGCCAGCGTCCGGCTGGGCGTTACCAGAATGGCCGAGGCCAGCGGGTCGTGTTCGGCCTGGGCCAGCAAATCGGCGGCCACCAGCTCCGGATTGGCGGAATCGTCGGCGATGACCAGCGTTTCGGTGGGGCCGGGCAGCCCGTCAATGTCGACCAGGCCGTACACCTGCCGTTTGGCCAGGGTAACAAAAATGTTGCCCGGCCCGACAATTTTGTCAACTTTTGGCAGCGACTCGGTGCCGTAGGCCATAGCGGCCACGGCCTGGGCGCCGCCAATTTTGTAAACCGTATCTACGCCGGCCACTTTGGCCGCGGCCAGCAGCACCGGCGCCACTTTATCTTTGCTGCCGCCGGGCGTGGTTACAATCACCTGTTCCACGCCGGCCACCCGGGCCGGTACCGCGCACATCAACAGTGTGCTGGGGTAGGGAGCCGTGCCGCCGGGAGCGTACACGCCCACCCTTTCCAAGGGGCGAATCATTTGCCCCAGCGCCCCGCCGCCGGCCCGCCAGTCAAGCCAGCTCTGGCCGGGCTGCTTTTGGTGAAAGGCGCGGATACGTTCGGCGGAAAAGTGGAGTGCCTCCCGCAAATCTGCGGGAATTGTATCGTAGGCGGCCTCGATGTTGGCCTGGGGCACAACCAGCTTTTCCGGCCGCACTCCATCAATTTTCTCCGTCCAGTTGATAACGGCGGCATCGCCTTCCCGCCGAACATCGGACAGAATGTGGCGAATGGCCTCTTCCGGTTCCAGCGCTTCGCCAAAAACCCGTTCAATGCCTTTGGCCAGGCTGGGCGTTATTTTTACATTGCCCACCGGGGATCGTTGTAAAATGCCGGCTCTGGCTTCGGTTGCGGTGTACAATTGAAAAAGGTTGGCGCTCATATAAGATTTATTCTGCCGGGTTGAGAGTATTCAGCAGCTTTTGCCAGCGAGGCGGTTCCTCTTCAAAAATATAGGTAATGGGCAGAACCAGCACCCCGCTGCCGCCAATCTGGCGTAACTGCTCGATGGTTTTGTGCAGCTTGTCTTTTCTAACCACAATGTTGATGGCGTACCAGTGGGTGCCGGTGGCTTCTCGCAGGTAAACAGAGCTGATGGTTGGTCCCTGCAACCCGCCCAACGTTGGCTGGCTGAATACTTTTTGGGCCACGTCCTCCGGCGAACTGCCCCGCATATTGGCAATGATCATGTTGTGTTCGGTGGCCCGCAGGTGGGCTTCAAAACGTTCCAGCAGGTCTGCGGCTATTTCCAGCACTTCGGGCCGCCCGGTCAGGGCGGTGCGATTGCCAATAAACATCGACTGGCTGTGCAGCAGGTTTCCGCCTTCAACTTCTTTGAGCCGGTTTTCCCGCAATGTAACCCCGCTGCTGACCAGATCGACGATGAAGTCGGCGGTGCCCATTTGGGGGGCGGCTTCCAGCGCGCCATCGGCGTGCAACACGCGATACGGTTTAACGTTGTGTTTTTTAAGAAATTCTGCTGCTTGCCGCTGATACTTGCTAACCACCCTGAATGGTCTGCTGTCCTCGCGCGTGGCAGCCAGCGCAGCTAAATCGCTCATGGAATTTACGTCTGTCCACGCTTCAGGAACGGCTACGGACAGGCGGCAATGGCTGTATTCGAGCGCCTCGTGAATGACCACCACGTCTTCACCGTCGCCGCGATATTCGGCAATTTTGTCAAAACCAACAATGCCCAAATCGGCGTCGCCGTCTCTGACCTTGCGCACAACATCTGCTGTGCGCTGAAACCAGACTTCCAGCGTGGGTAATTGTGAGATTCCGGCAATATATTGCCGGGGATTAACCTTGTTAACCGTTAGCCCGCAATTGCGCAGAAGCTTCAGGGTTTCATCTTCCATGCGGCCTTTGCTGGGCAGGGCCAGGCGAATAGCGGATCGGTAGTTTTGATTGTTAGAATTTGAATATGCCGTCATCTGATAGCGTGTCCCCAATCACCGCAGATTTTACATCTATATACGGCTACACACAATTTTTAGTTGCTTGTGTTGATGATTTTGGGGCGGCGTGACCATTTTCCCATAGTACTTTATTTGCATTGCAAAGCGGTAATAACTATGATATACTCAACGGGATTTAACAATTGTACTTCAAGTTTAATTGAGGAGCATTTCTTCCATGTCGCGTCGAATATTGATGATAGATGATGATCGAGAAATGGTCACGCTTGGTAAATTGATACTGAAGCGTGAAGGGTTTGACGTTTTATTTGCGTATGGTGGCGAAGACGGACTGGCGATACTGGAAAAAGAAATTGACACCATCAATCTGGTGCTGTTGGATATTATGATGATAGGTATGGATGGCTGGCAGGTGCTGGAAACCATCAGAAGCAGCGAGAAATACGCCTATCTGCCGGTAATCATGCTAACTGCCCGCCACTACCTTGAGGATGAATCTGAGACCAAAAATTACGCCCACCTTTTTAACGACTACGTAGTAAAGCCTTTTGTTGTTAGAGAACTGCTGGGCAAAATCAATAACCTGCTCGAAAGTGAAAAAGCCGTCGAGTAGTTCGAGTTTCTCAACAATTTCTGTTGTATTCAATTAACCGTGTGGGACAAGCTATTAGCTTGTCCTTTTTTGCTCAAAAATCCATTAAACTCCTGACAATGATTCAAAAAGCTAACTTCTGGATTGAAAAAGAGGGCAAAGTTGTCTTGAGCCTGTGGCGGGTGCGCCTGCTGGAGGCTATTCGGGATACCGGCTCAATCTCTGCCGCCGCTT
>CAYWSS010000421.1:0-5610 GCA_964460505.1 uncultured Caldilineaceae bacterium
TTCGACAAGCTCAGGCTGCGCGTCGTTGCCTGAGCTTGTCGAAGGCAACGGGGGGTGAACGGTTACTCCTGCGCGGGTAACGGGTTATCCTTTACACGAATAAAATCGAGGTCGGATTGCACAAAAGCAAGCGCCCCGGTTCGATCCAAAACCTGTCCGGCAGCCTGGGCTTCCTTCAACCGGCTGAGCAATTGCCCCACCAACTTACCGGGCCGCACCCCCAGATCATCAATTAAATCGCGCCCGGTTAGCAACGGGGGCGGGGCCACCACCTGATCGCGCTTTTCAAAATAAGCGGTGATCAAGCAGGCAATCGAGCGCAGCAGCGCTTGTTCCTCTGCATGGCCCTGTCCCGGAGGGAACATGGCGCGATGATCGGCCAGGGCATGCAGCGCTACGGCAACCCCGGCTTGAAACCCAGGCCCGGCAGTATCTCTAAAAAAGCGATACACGGCCCGGCGGCTGATCTTTTTTTCTTTTGAGAGCAGCAGCGGGCGCATGTGGTTCTGCACCACAGTTTCTACAAAATCTCCGGCCTGACGGCTCAGCCGAAGCCGGCCCGCCACGCTGCGGGCAATGGGGGCGCTTTCTTTTTCATGCCCAATAAAACGAACCCGCTTTTCGCTTGCCCCAGCTTCTTCTTCGGTGCGGGTCAGGGGTTTGCCCGTATCGTGCAGCAGCAAGGCCAACGGCATTAATTTTGCCGGAGAAAGTTCACCGGCCAATTTTTCTTTCAGATATTCTGAACCCCTCGTGGCCAACGGTTCGGGCACATCGGGCCAATTGTTGCGCGACATCTCTGCCCAAATATCCATAGCCGCCGTTGTGTGATCAAACACATCCAAATGATGCGGCGGCGACTGCGTGACGCTCACCATGGCTGCCACCTCCGGCAATATGTGCGGCAATACTTCCAATTGATGCAGCATCTGGATTGCAGTGCCGGGCGTGGGCGTATTGAGCAGCTTCAGCAGCTCGTCCCGCTGCCGCTCCGGGGAGATTAAGGGTAACATTCCTGCGGCTTGCCGGACAAGCTGCGCGGTCTCATTCTCCACAGAAAAACCGTAATCTATTGCCTGCCGCACCGCGCGCAATACGCGCACCGGATCACGACGAAAAGAGGAGCGCGATACCGCCCGAATCTGACCGGTTTTCAGGTCGTCACCACCTTTTGCGGGATCGACAAGTTGAAGCGTCTTATCTAAATTGAGCGCAATGGCATTGACCGTAAAATCGCGGTCGAGCAAATCTGTACCAAGATCCTCACCCCGAAACGAGGCAAAATCAAGATAAAAACGGGATGGTGAATCTGTCTCCGTTGCATGGCACACCACGCGCCCGGTGCCTCGCTCCGCATCCAGCGGATAAAAAGCCGCGCCGAGTATATCGGCCACGTGCCGGGCTACAGCCAGCCCATCGCCCGGTATTACATAATCGAGGTCGATAATGTTTTCCCGCCCCAATAAAAAATCGCGTACCGCTCCACCAACCAGATAGGCTTCTGTCTGTCGGGCGCGCAAAATATCAACAGTCTTCCGAAAAAGCGCGTGTGTTTTCAGCCAGTTTTCCGGCTTAAAATTTAGCATCATTGTTTCGGTACCGGCTGCCTTGGGATGTCCACCGGCATCAATAAAGTAGATTTGGGGGGTATCTTTGGGGCGAATTTGCTTGGCTGCCCGGTATGCTTGCGCAAATGAGCGCCCCACGCCAATCACCCGCCCCCGCACAACCGCCACCCAATTGTTACGGTAAAGGGTTGTATCGATTTTGGAAAAGTCCGGCCCTGACACTGGCACTCCCCTTTGGAAAGGATGAAGGATGAATTTAAAGTATTCATCCTTCATCCTTCCTGAGTATAGCTCTAACACAAGATTTATCAAGATTGAGCATGGCGTAATCACGCGGTTTAAAAACAAAAAGCCGGTCTAATATGAACCGGCCATTTGTTGTTTTCTTTTAAGGTTACATCTGGCCGGCAATAAGCTCCGCAACTTCTACCGGTAACTGCGCTACTTTTACGCCGACGGCTTCAAATGCTTTTATCTTTTCGTCGGCAGTGCCTTCGCCACCTTGAATAATTGCGCCGGCATGTCCCATCCGTTTTCCGGGAGGCGCGGTTCGCCCGGCCACAAAGGCCGTGACCGATTTGGTCATTTTTCCAGCAATAAACTGGGCCGCCTTTTGTTCATCAGTGCCGCCAATCTCACCGATAAGCACCACATGGTCAGTAAGCGGGTCGCTCTCAAAAAGTTGCAGGATGTCAATAAACGTGCTGCCGATGATGGGGTCGCCACCGATTCCGACGGCGGTGCTCAGCCCGATGCCTTTGTCGTTTAAGGCTTGCATCACTTCATAGGTAAGGGTTCCACTGCGCGATACCAGCCCCACATTGCCCGACATTTGGAAACGATTGGGGGTAATGCCTACTTTTGCCTCGCCGGGTGTAATCAGACCGGGACAGTTGGGGCCAATCAACCGTGAGTTTTTTTCCTTCAGAAAACGTTGGACTCTAACCATGTCCAGCACCGGCACGCCTTCGGTAATACAAATTACCAGGTCAATTCCGCTATCGGCAGATTCCATAATAGCGTCCGCCGCAAATCGAGCCGGCACGTAAATAATACTGGAGTTGGCGTCGGTAGCGTTAACTGCTTCTTTTACAGTATCAAATACGGGGATGCCGTCTACCCATTCGCCGCCTTTGCCGGGGGTTACGCCGGCCACCACGTTGGTACCGTATTCCATCATTTGTCTGGTGTGAAAGGCCCCTTCGCGTCCGGTAATCCCCTGAACCAGCAGCCGGGTATTTTTTCCAATCAGAATGCTCATTGTCTGCTATGCTCCTTTCGCCAATGCTACTGCGCGTTGGGCCGCCTGGCCCAAACTGAAGGCGCTGGGAAAGTTGGCCGCAGCTAAAATTTTCCGGCCTTCTTCTTCGTTGGTTCCCACCAGGCGAGCCACCATCGGAATGTCGGTTTGCACTTCCTCAAGGGCTTCAAGCATGCCGCGGGCCACTTCATCGCAGCGGGTAATACCGCCAAAAATGTTAAAGAGGATGCTTTTTACTTTGGGGTCTTTCAGAATAATTCGCAGCGCAGCGGCCACTTTCTCAGATTTAGCCCCGCCGCCAATATCAAGGAAGTTGGCCGGTGAGCCGCCGTAATGTTTAACAATATCCATGGTAGCCATAGCCAACCCGGCCCCATTAACCATGCAGCCAATTTCACCATCGAGTTTTACAAAGCTCAAGCCGGCCAACCGCGCTTCACGCTCAGATTCGGTTTCTTCCTGAATATCCCGCATTTCAGCCAGATTCGGATGGCGGTAAAGCGCGTTATCGTCAAGTACAATTTTGCCGTCAACGGCCAATAGTTTTTCATCGCCGGTTTCAACCAAAGGGTTGATTTCGGCCAGGCTGGCATCGGTATTTATAAAAGCAGCATAAAGCCCCTTTAAAATTTTCATAAACTGGCCGACAAACACGCGCCGTAAGCCCAAATCAAAGGCCAGGTTACGAGCGTGGTAATCCATTAACCCCACTTGAGGGTCAACCGGCAGGCGTTTGATGGCATCGGGATTGGTCCTGGCTACTTCTTCAATCTCAACCCCGCCTTCTGCTGATGCAATAATTACGGGCATCTGTTTGGCCCGGTCAATAACAACCCCCAGGTAAATTTCATCTTTAATGTCGGCAGTCTGGTCGACTAATACTTTATCAACCGTTAAGCCTTTAATGTCCATGCCAAGAATTTGGTCTGCTAATCGTTCAGCTTCATCGGCATCTTGAGCAACCTTTACCCCGCCGGCTTTACCTCGACCGCCCACCAATACCTGGCTCTTAATAACAACCGAACCTCCGAATTTCCTGGCAACTTCTCTGGCTTCCACCGGAGACGTTACCACTTCTCCTTTAGGAATCAGTACGCCATATTCAGCGAATATTCGCTTGGACTGATATTCGTGCAGTTTCACATGTAACCTCCTCGTTAAATTATTTTTTTGTAGCGCACGTAGTGGTTGTAGTCAACATATTTGTGACGCTTCTGTCCTGCTTTTCAAGCCCAGCGAATTATACCACAATCCATTCTTTATTCCTACTGCCACCCGGCATATTTGGCAGTACCGAATCTCTATTGTTAGGAAAATCAGCCTGTGTTATGCTGGTTTTGTTAAACCTTAAATCAGAAAATTCCTCACCTCTGCTATTGCCGGGGTGATGTTTTGCACCTTACCAACTCAAAATAATGGTCAGCGTAATGAGTGACATTCGGACGCTATCCGGGTATTCTTCGTCAGACAATCGCAACAACCGGCAAAACAAACTTCTGTTTTTGCAGCAAGTTACCTCTAAACTTGCTCAAATTCTGTATCTCCGTTCAAAAGCCATTATTTTGAGTAAACCGCATTTATCCCCACTTCACAATAAAAATAATTCCGGCCATCGAGTCGCGGCTGTATACGCCAGGTTTGGCGTGTTGATGCTGGTTGCCGTACTGGCCGGCTTGAATTGGACGCAATTTTCTGCGCCTGCTGCTCTGGCTCAGACACCGCCGGCCCTGCCCGCAAATTTAAGAATTACCGTTACCCCTGACAACGGTGATGCCGCCACGCCCCCCGCCTTTTCCGGCGGCGACACCTTTGAAATTTCCGTTCTGGCCAAAGCAGTTCCCGAGCCGGGTATCTTTGGCGGGCAGCTTGAAATCCATTTCGACCCCAACCATCTGGCAGTGGCAGACGACAGTGTGCGAACAGGGCCGTTACTGGAACCGGCGCTGGTCGTTCAGTCTGAGGTTGATTTGGCGGAAGGTATTGTTTATTTTGCTGCCAGTCGTCAGGGTGATGTTGACAACCTGGTGGGCGATGTGGTGCTGGTCAACCTCACCTTTAAAACGCTCGCGGCTACGGAGCCGGTCAGCACATCCGTAACGTTAGAAAACATCAAACTGGGAGCCAAAGGAGGCGCAGCTATTCCTGTAGGCGCGGTCTCCGGACTGAATATTTTCATCGAACAGGCATCCACAAGCTCATCTGATTTAGGCGGGCAGATAACTCTGGAGGGCAGGCTTGGAGACCAAACCGCCGAGGTGAGTGTTACGGCCGTCGACGCCGCCAACCCGCAGTCTCTCCTGCAAACCGAATTTGACGGCAGCTTTCTTTTTAAGAGCCTTTTCCCCGGAAATTACTCGCTCACCGCAACCAGCCCCGGTTATCTGCCAGCCACCTGCCCCCTTGTAGTACACCACCCCAACCAATTCACCCGGTTGATTGATGTCACCCTATGGGCCGGAGATATTAATGGCGATGGGGAAATCAACGTTGCCGATGCCGTCGCAATCGGCGCGGGCCTGAACGCCGCTTCAACCGAGCCGGCGGTTGACCTGAACCGCGATGGCGCGGTTGACGTTTTGGATTTGATTTTGATGGCGGCTAACTACGGTCAATCGTCAGCCGGCAATCCGTGGGTGTGCCGGCCAGGTACCGGCGGTTGAACCCAAAAGGCCAACATCTGGTCACCGGTTACAACCAGATTCTTGCACGCCCGGCATAAAAATTAAGTAACTACTTACCCCCCTCTAACTCCCCCCTCCTGAGGGGGGAGGACTTAACTTC
>CAYWSS010000422.1:0-5599 GCA_964460505.1 uncultured Caldilineaceae bacterium
GATAAATGATGAATGATGAGCGACACTAGAG
Source organism: uncultured Caldilineaceae bacterium (assembly GCA_964460505.1). GTDB lineage: Bacteria > Chloroflexota > Anaerolineae > 4572-78 > J111 > J095. The sequence goes on from CAYWSS010000422.1 coordinate 32, forward strand.
CATGAGGGGAGGAGGGATGTGGCGGCGGGGATGAGGAAGAAGGCAGCCGGCAGCAGGGGACGTATTTGTCTGAACAATCGTAAACCCACAGGACTGTCGTAAATTGTAAATTGTAAATGAAAGAGGCCCACAGAAGCCAGCAGGGCAATAACCGGCAGGGCGGGGTAGAGATGCCGCCCCTGGCCGGTGTCGATGGTGGCGCTGAGAACGTATCGCGCCAGCACCACAAAAACAAACAGGAACAGATGAAGGGCCAAAAGCCGGAAAACAGCAGAACGGTATTTGTTAATTAATAATTGATAATTCTTAATTGTTAATTGGATTAACCCAGCCAGCGCCAGCAGCGAGAAAATGGTAAAGCAAGCGTAAACCCACACCGGCGCAAAAATGCGCATCCAACCATATTCAAACCAAAACGAACGGTACAGCAGGCTGAGCCATTCAGCCAGGGGGTAGGTGGCGGCCACCGGGCGCACCGATTGGCCGGAGAGCAGCCCCACCAGCCCCTCGGTGATTTGCGGTTCTCCCAGCGAGGCGGCCAGCCCGGCAATCAATCCCAGGTCATCAATGCGATTAAAGCGCGCAACGATGAAAATGAACCAGAGGCCGGCGGTCAGGAAGAGTGCGAATAGAAAGGCGAATAGAAGAGGCATAAGGCGCGATATGTATTGCGTATTGCGTATTGCGTATTGCGCATTGCCTGATGCCTGATGCCTGATGCGTGAATCCCTGCGCCCCCCTGCGTCCCTGCGCCCCGCTACCACCAGCGTCAGAACTACCTCCGGAATGAGAATGAGCGAGAAATATTTGGTAACCAGCGCCAGCCCAAACAGCGCTCCAAAGGTGGCCATAATTTTAAGGGAGGGAGGCGTTTGTGATTGAAGGATAATAACCTGTGTCAGCAGTAGCAGCGCGGTCAGGGCAAAAACAAGATTGTCGTCATTGATAACGGCGCTGCTGATGACAAAACGAGGCAAAAAAGCCACAAACGCTGCCGCGCCAATGGCGATAATTTTTGGCTTGGGGAACAGCCGCCGGGCCAGCGCATACGTGGCGATGATGGTCACCAGTCCCATCGGCAGCGACAGAAACCGGACCAGATGCCAGGCCAGCGGTTGCCCGCGCCAGGGCCACTGCTCGTCGAGAGTGTGCAGCACGTGGTTGATGCCCAGGCCATCGGTGGGAATATGCCGTTCCGGGCGGGAATCGACCCGGCGGATGTCGGGCAGGGTATCTTTGCCAACCAGGGCCACCGGCCAGGCCGTGAGCCAGTAGTAGAGCGGGGCCAGCCCGCCTTTAAAGCCGGCTTCCTGACGCTCGGCAGCGGTCAGGGGCGGGTGGCCGGCGCGGGCCACAAATCGATGGTACTGGTAGTGGTCGGTTTCGTCGGCGGCTTCGCCAATAGGCAGCACGATGGATTGGTAGGCGGTGAGCAGGGTGAAGATGAGAAGGATGAGGGACAAAGGATGACGGACAAAGGATGAAGGATGAACGCTTCCCTGACTACTGACTACTGGTTTCATTGCGGCACCTGCACCATGCCGAGATTGACGGCGTAATCTTGCAGCGGGCCGTCGGGTCCAAAGGCGGGAAGGCGCTCTTCGGTGGCGGGATTATACAGGCCGGCCAGCAGGGTGTAGCGGCCCGGTGGAAGCTGGGAGAGGTTGAGCGGATGGGTGTCGATGATGGTTTCGCCGGGTGTCCACAGGGAAGTGGGATAGTCGCCTAACACCGGCGGGCCGTCAAAGCCGTGGACATACTGGTTGGTGTTGGCATCCCACGCCTGAATAAATACCGTGTAATCGGTCTCAAAGGGCAATTCAACCTGCCAGTAGAAAGTAACCGATTGCCGGTCACCGGCCAGTTGGTAATTTTGCAAGGTGACTTTATCAAAAAAATTGACGGCGGTATTGGCGTTTGGTAACGTGGGCCATTGCCAGGGAACCAGTTTGGCAGCGCCGATAATTGGATTAACCTCGTCTCCGGCTACATTCACCGCCGTTTTGCCGGGGCGACCCGCTTCGTAATAATTGTAAATTCCGGCGGCAATTTGCAGGCGGGTCGGAGCGTGATTTAACTCGGCTTCGGGAGCCACGGGTACCTCGTAGTAGCCGGCCACGACATCACCGGGCGTGAGAAGCGTGGGCGGCCATTTACCACCGCCGGGATAAGAGTCGATTTGTCCGATGACCTGTTGCTGCCGCCCCAGCAGATGCACAAAGACGCTGTAATCCTGCTCTGCCGGGCGCAGCAACTGCCAGTAGAGAGTGATGGGCAGCGTTTCTGCGGCGCGAACTGTGTCTGCGTGCAGCCGGTAGCCGATGAGCCGGAGGGTGTCATCGTAAATGAAGTCAACCGGCTGAATACCGGCGGAAATTTCAGCCTCGGTCAAAATGGGGGGCTTTGCGTAGGCAGGAGCTATATATAAAATGGGCGACAGCACCGCAAACAGAAACAGCCCGCCGGCGCACGTGACTGCAACAATTTTTCGACCCCGCTGTGGCAGCCACCATGTCAAACCTATCATTGCCAGCGCGGAAATAGCAGCAATTGCCGGGTAAAAGAGCCGGCCCTGTCCGGCCGGTTGGGTGAGATTCCAGACGATAAAACCGGCGATCATAATGAGACACCAACCAAGGAGAATGAGAAAGGGCAGGGGGGAAACGAAGGATGAAGGATGAAGGACATTTGCGCCAGATTTCTTACGGGACATTGTAGAGGCGTGAGCTGTTGGCGATAAATGGTTTCGTTGTGGGGCGCTGATACGAGCAGCCGTAAATCGTAAATCCACAGGACTATAGTCGTAAATCGTAAATCGCAAGGCGTAAATCCAAAATAGAATAAAACTAACCAGGCCGAGCAGTGCCGGCATTGATACCCAATCGAGCAGGGTGTAAATCCAGCGCCCGGCTAAAATGTTAACGCCGCCAAAGAGCGCCCAGTAGGCAATGCGGAAGCCTTCGAATTCAGCGCGGAGGGTGGCCAGGGTGGGCGCTTGCTCCCGCCGGCCGGCGGTTTCGCGCATCACTTGCAGGGCAAAAATATCGCCGTTGTAGAGGGCAGCATTGCGCAAATAAAACCAGCCGGCCACGGCGGTGAATACCCCGGCGAGAACCAGATTCCAGAGGATGGCATCGCGCCAGAATTTACGTGATGTGTGATGCGTGATGCGTGATGCGGCAGGCGGGTTGGATGACAATTGTTCACGTTTGCCCGGTGGGTTACTAATTGCTAATTGTTCATTGCCATAGGCCAGCCAGCTGAGCCGCAGCGCGGCCAGCGGCAGCAGTCCAAAGGCGTACAGCTTGCTCAACGCCCCCAGCCCAATCAGCAACCCCAACAGCGCCGCATACCGAACCGGCCTCCCCTTTTTTGTTAATTGTTCATTGTTCATTGTTAATTGATAAATCGTGAGCGTGGCAAACATAATCACCGCATTGTCATTGTTGGCAGAAGCGGAAATGAAAATAAACATCGGATTGAAGGCGGTAATTGCCAGCGCGCCGCCGGCCAGCCATCGATCCCCTTTGAAGAGGCGCAGGGCGATAAGATAACCGGTAAAAACCGTGACCGTGGCCATCGCTATCGAGAGGAGGCGGCTCAGGTGCAGGGCCAGCACGCCGCCGGTTCCCGGCCAGGATTCTCCGGGGGGATGAATGGTGATGTTTTTGTTATCGGGACGCAGCGGGTTGCCGATGGTGGCGTGCGGGTTGTACCAGAACAGCTCCTCCCACGGGCCGGTGTCTATCCGGCCGGTGAGGGCGGCGGCCAGGGCGTAATACAGCGGCGGTTGGCTGCCCTCGTGACTCCAGTGATGCTGGAGCGGCTGAATATCCGGCGCGTTCTGGTTGATGAGCCGGCCGGTATCGGCCATATATTTGATCACCGCAAAGTGACGCGACTCGTCGCCTGCCTCAAAGGGGGGCGTAGCCCGGCTGTAAACAAGGCAGAGGATGATAAACGCCGGCAGGATGATGAAAGCAGGGAAGTGATTTTTGATTTCCCTGGCACTGGCCGCCAGGATTATAATGCAGGCGCGCTGTACAAGTGTGGATTTTTGATTTACGATTTGCGATTCCCGGACGGTTTGGCGTTGCATGGGGCTATTATATCATTTTTGGCCGTAATCAAAATTGTGGGAGAGATTGATGGGATGTATCTTGTTACTTTTTGGTTCCGGCTCGTCCGGGTTAGGGAATGGTGCGTAAATAACTACCCAATTGGTGATGGCAACATATTGCGTACTCCGTAAAGAGCAAAATTTACGCAACATTTGCGCAGGACCCCTGCGGGTCAGGGCAGGTGTGCGAGAAAACGGGTCAGTTAATTAATTCTCATTTCTTAACATCTGCTTGCCCCGTACAAATTTAATGTTAAAATAGCCGCAGTTGAGAACAGATATTTGTTTCTGGAGGTTTCTTATGCGCATTGCAATTTATGGAGCCGGCGGGGTGGGTGGTTATTTTGGCAGTCGATTGGCCCAGGCCGGTGAAAATGTAACGTTTATTGCCCGGGGCAAGCATTTACAGGCCATGCTCGGGCACGGTTTGCGGGTCGACAGCCTGAAAGGTGATTTTGTACTAAAGCCGGTTCAGGCCACCGGCAACCCGGCCAAAGTTGGCCCGGTTGATGTTGTGCTGGTGGGGGTAAAGGCGTGGCAGGTGGGTGAGGTAGCCGGGGCCATGCGCCCGCTGGTAGGGCCGGATACGTTTATTGTACCGCTGCAAAATGGCGTTGAGGCTCCGGCGCGATTGGCCGCGGTGTTAGGCAGCTCGCGGGTACTGGGTGGTTTTTGTCGCATTGTGAGTTACGTGGTTGAACCCGGTTACATCAATCAGGCCGGTGGCGACCCCTACGTAGCGTTTGGGGAGATGGACAACCGCCGCAGCCGGCGCGCTGAAAAATTACTGGCTGTCTTTGCTAAGGCAAATGGCGTAACCGCCGAAAACCCACCCGATATTCAGGTGGCCATGTGGTCAAAATTCCTGCTGATTTCAGCGTGGAGTGCCATGGGAGCCGTGACCCGTGCGCCGGTCGGTGTGTGGCGCAGCCAACCTGAAACCCGGCAGATGTGGCAACAAGCAATGCGCGAAGTGCTGGCCGTGGCCCACGCCCGAGATATCGCCCTCCCGGATGGGATTATCGAAAAGGCGACATCGTACGTGGATGGTTTGCCTCCAAACGGAACCGCATCAATGCAGCGCGACGTTCTGGGTGGGCGGCCATCAGAGTTGGGCACGCTCTGCGGGGGCGTGACCCGGCTGGGTCTGGAGGCGAGCGTACCCACCCCAACCCACGCCTTTGTCTACCACACCCTGCTCCCCCTGGAACGCAAAGCGCGCGGTGAAGTCGATTTTCCGGAAATGCCTTCGTAGCCTTGTATTCCAACAACGTTCGTGACACTTGCGCCGGCCCCCTTTCGGGTCAGTGCAGGTGTGCGCGTTGCGTGATACGTGGAAATGGGTAAGTTAATTAGTTCTCATTCCAAAGTTCCTTCTTGAGCCATTGAACCGTGTCAATTATTCCAATCCCCCCCATAAAAACGGGCTGCCCGCATTCACGGGCAGC
>CAYWSS010000423.1:0-5591 GCA_964460505.1 uncultured Caldilineaceae bacterium
GCCAATGGCCCCCACAGCGGGTTTTAGCGCGGTTGGAAAATGCCAAAAGTCAAAGCGGTCTTCAAAATAGTACAGAATCCCTACAAACGCCCAGCCCACAACGGCGGCCAACACCCCCAACATGGCATACAGGGGCAGTTCCCAGGGGCTAACCATGCTATAAGATGGAACGGCAAAGGCGGGAACATCACCCAGAAAAGTGCGGCTGACAATACTGGCCATAACAGCGGCAATAACCACCATGCCAAAGTAATGCGTGGTAAATTCGGCCAGAATAACCTCCATAGCAAATATTACCCCGGCCACGGGCGCGTTAAACGTGGCGGCAATGCCGGCGGCAGCCCCGCAGGCCACCAGGGTAATGGTCCGTTCTTTACCCAGTTTCAAAATCTGTGCCGCCGTGGATCCCAAAGCCGCGCCAACCTGCACAATTGGTCCTTCCCGCCCGGCCGAGCCGCCCGTACCAATGCACACGGCCGACGCCACAGATTTTACCACGGCCACCCGGGGCCGGATGCTGCCACCTTTCATAATAATAGCCTGCATCACCTCCGGTACGCCATGCCCCTTAGCCTCAATGGCCCACAAGGCGATGATAGGGCCGCTGATCAGGCTGCCGATGATAGGCACAAATATTATCCAGGCGTTTCCCAACGGGGATAGAAAATTAGATAGCCCCCCCGTAAAAGAAAATGCAGTTATCCAGTTAATAGCTTTGATAAATATAACCGCAGTTAAGCCTGTGCCCAGACCAACGGCGGTAGCAAGAACCATCAGGGCGGCGGTACTCTGAACATCCAGATTAGCCCACATTTGTTGAAAGAAATTGGGGGATGTTTTGGATTTATTTACAGGTTGGTGACCTTGACTTGACGACACGCTTTCAATCTCCTCGAAGTTGGTTTTATGTTGAGTGGTAAAAAGTGAATACCCCTTAGTATATTCAAAATGGGGACAATAATGGGTCAAGAAAATGGCTCGATAGGTCAAGAAACCGTCAAGAAAGGGTATTTCCAATTTGCTCGATATGGCAGAAATCCATCCATCTGCAGACGTTATTAGGCGGCTTAATCAACGCGAGCAGGAACAAGACACGCTAAAACGTGATCTGGAGCGTTTGTACAGACAGATAGAGCAGCAGAACATTGTAGTGGATCAAAATACGGTGGTTACGGTGCTTACAGATATGAAACGTAAGCTAAGAGAGGGAGAATTGAAGGCTCGTAAACTGGTGTTGCGGGAGGTAGTAAAGAAAATTGAGCTGGGGAAGGATGTAGCCCGGCTTCACTACCGTTTCCCAATGACACACCTTTATTACATGCCCCCAACGGGATTCGAACCCGTGTCGCCACCTTGAAAGGGTGGTGTCCTAGTCCTCTAGACGATGGGGGCTTTTTTGTAACATTGCCGTCAAGACAACGGCGGGTAATATACCACTGATTTGAGTTTCTGGCAAACCTGAACTTGCGGATTTTCCGGTTTCTGGGCCGGTTTTATGCGGTATGTCTCAAGCTATAATTGTACTTGCCAGAGTGTTAATAGCCTCTATTGCCGGGGATTGAGCATTGCTTAAAAGCAGCGGTTTTCCCTGATTTACCGCTTTACCCATATTGGAATCAAAGGGAATAACGGCTGTAATTGGTCGGCGGATGGCCTTTTGAATAGTGTCTATAGGCAGCGCATTATATTGATTGACCTGATTTACAACCAAGCTGATTTTATCGCTGTTCATACCCAGTTTATTTAATCCTTGCAGGGCAATTGCTGCAGATTGGATGGACGGCATATCTGGGGAAAGAACCAGTACAACTCTATCTACCAGTTGCAACAAGGGAGAAAAGTGAGGTTCCAGGATGCGTGGAACATCTAAAATTGTGATAGGATAATCAGATTTAATTTTGCTTAGTAGTTCTAACAATCGATTATCACTGGGTGACAGGTCTTGGTCAAACATTGGTGTTGATGCCAGAAGTTGAACGTCCGACTGATGCTGCATCAAGTGAGGTTGAATGGCCTGGGTGGAAAAATCACTTGGCCCCGCGTTTAAGAGTTTTACTACGCTGCTTGTTGGGCGCAGTCCAAACATTAATGCCCCATGGCCTCCTGTCGGCACCAAATCTATCAGCGTTGTCTTTGTTTTTTGGGTGCGCGCCAGAGAAATAGCCAAATTAACAGACAGGCTGGTGGCCCCGACGCCACCCCGCAAACTAAAAAGTGCAAACATTCCACGAGCTGCCGAAGGCTGTGATTTTGGCAGTAACTCAGCAATTCGATTAATCAAAATATCCGGAGAGGTGGATTTTGACAAATATTCGGTGGCCCCGGCATCCAGGGCTGTCTGTTTATCTACAGGTTGAAATCGAGCAGAAAAAACGATAATGGGGGTCTGTTTAAGGGTGGGTTTTGAACGGGCCTGCCGGCAAAATTCATAGCCCGTCATTTTTGGCATCATAACATCGCAAACGATCAAATCCGGATTACGGATTTCTGCCTGGCCCAAACCTTGTTCACCATCGTATGCCATTTCAACGGTGTGTCCGGCACGTTTTAGAGCAAATTCTAACAAGCGCAGAATGTCTTTGTCATCATCAATGACCAGAATGTTTGCCATAAACCAAATGATTTGAGTGATCCGAACTTGCAGACCGCTCTTTACCTTTCTTTAGGGTGCTTAGCTATCCACGGGGGCTGTTTTGCGCCAGGTTATGCGGAGTTAGCGCACAAAACCTGGACTTTTGCTTTATTTACCAGAACCAGCGGCCCTTGAAATGTTACTGTTGGGTACACCGAATTGGTTGTGGTTGCTTCTAATACAGGCAGGAATTTTTGAGTATCGGTAGCCAGGATTTTCTTTACATCCATATTATTTCGTCCCCATTGAATTTGACCAACCACCTCAAACGAGGGGATAGAGATGAATACCGATAAGTTTTCTCGAGAGGCGTAAAACCGCTCTTTTGAAATTCCTTCGGCTTCATTGGAAAGCAAAATAAAGTTTATTTCTCGCTTTACAATGGAGCCTTTTGCATAAGTAGCGACAATATCGCCCGGATTATTAATTCGAGAGGCATAAACATCAACCATATCAAGATAATCGGTGATTGGGTCGCTCAAAACATCTATCAGCCGTCGCTTATAAACGATAACACTGGCCGAAAAGCGATAACTTGCAGTAAAAAAATCGGCGGTAACTCTACCTGTGCTGATACGACGAACGTTAGTCATTAGCAATTATCCTTTCATCAAATCTGGAAAACACCCGGCAAATCTTACAAGAATGATAACTAATCAGATTCCCAGCATTTCCCAAATTAGCAAACTGTTACTGTCATGAAGTTTTTGCCACAGAACTGGTCTGTAGCAATCAGCAATTTAAATGTGGCAAGCTTGTCTGTAACCTGCACCTTGTCATTTGCTCTCTAATAAAGCGGCAAAAATTAAAGACAATGGCGTAAGTCTACAGTTGTTAATTATTAAGCTTGTCTGCTGGGCGGGGTGCGGGTGAGGACACTGGGAGAATTAGACCAGAGAAGTTGCTGCAAATTTTCAATGGCCGCATCATCATAGTCTCTTTCGCCACACATATCGCATAGTTGCACCGGCATACGGTCTACCACCAGCAGATTTCCGTGATGCCATTCCACGTAAGCCATCGAACGTTTGGTTAAGCGTCCAACTCGACAGATTGGGCAAATGTTCATTGTGATAAGGCCTCTTGAATGATTCTTATGCCTGCACTGGCTCCCAGCCGTGTGGCTCCGGCCTGAATCATATTTTGCGCATCGGCATAGGTTTTAATTCCACCGGAGGCTTTTACCCCCATATCCGGCCCTACGGTCTCTCGCATCAGGGAAATATCTTCTACAGTGGCCCCACCGCCGCTAAAGCCGGTAGAGGTTTTTACAAAATCTGCGCCGGCCTGCTGCGACAGCCGGCACGCTTTTATTTTTTCCTGCTGGTTAAGCAGTGATGTTTCGATTATAACTTTGCAGATTGCGTTGCTTTTGTGAGCAGCGTTAGCTACACCGGCAATATCCTGTTCAACCAGCGTGTGGTTGCCGTCTTTAAGGGCGCCAAGGTTTATGACCATATCAATTTCTGTGGCGCCATCCTTGATGGCTTGTTCAGTTTCAAATACTTTTACTTGAGATGAGCTTGCTCCCAGCGGAAATCCTATAACGGTACAAACTTTAACCCCCGAATTTTCCAGTAACTTTTCTGCCAGTTTCACGTGGGTGGGGTTTACACATACAGAGGCAAAATTATACTGCTTTGCTTCATTGCATACCGCCGAAATCTGTTGCTCGGTAGCATCCGGTTTTAATAGGGTGTGATCAATATATTGTGCTAATTCCATACTGTTTTCTCTTTACTCGTTCTTGGCGTTGGCATTGGGAATAAATTGTTCTAAGGTGTATTTCAGGGTTGCCTCTTCGGTGGGTATATCTCTGGGAATAGTTCCCCACAAATCGGGCGGCCAATACGATAACCAGGCTCGCCCAACAATGTTTTCAACAGGAAGGGTTCCCCAATTGTGAGAATCATTAGAGTTGTTACGATTATCTCCCAGAACAAATACTTCTTCCTGGGGTACTATCACAGGCTTCGGCATGGTGTAGGATGCCGGGTTGGGGGCAAACGGTTCTTCTACCAGTTGGTCATTAATATAAACCTCACCTTTAATTACCTGCACCTTTTCTCCCGGCAAAGCGATAATCCGTTTTACATAATCTTCATCCGGGCGGCGGGGCGGCTCAAAAACAATCACGTCACCGCGTTGAGGGCCACCCATTCCCAGATAATCTGAAACCCAGGGCGTGTAAGAGATTTTATCAATGATTAAATATTGCCCGTCTTGCAGGTTATTAACCATACTGGTTCCCACCACCCGAAAATTGCGCACAACCATCTGGATAATCAGGAATATAATTAAGGTCAGAATAACAGTTTCGCCCACTTCGCGAATAATGGCCCAGGTGGTTTTCCAGCCTGACGATTTCTCGACCTCAACTTCGTCCGGGGATTCATCTTCTAAACCAGGGACAGGGTAGTTGGACAGGTCTGAAGTTGCCGGTGAGACTTTGTAGCTGGGCCTCGTTGCAAAAGTCGAGTCCTGCGCTTTTGCCTTCGATTCAGCCTCGGCACGTGGCACAGACAGGAGTTCGTTTAGGCCCAATGGTGCGGCCTCAGAACTTCTAACGCGGGGCACATCTAACGCTTCCTCACCGGTAAACTCCGGCAGGGACGTCTCTGACAGCACGCTGTCGGAAAGTGAGGGCGAGGGCGAACTGCCACCTGAATTAAAAAATTCCTGACTGTTGTCAGATGTATTTTGTTGGTCATCTTCAGGTTTAAACAGGTCGGACAAAAGAATCTCCTAGCAAGAATTGGATAAACTTATAGATGTCCAGAAAAGTTTTTTCCTAAATAACATCCGTATTTCGTAAATCGTTGGGCGAAAACTTTTCTGGAATGCTATATCATGAATTATAACCTACATAGACGTTTGTTACCAAAAAATGCAGCACCAAAACTTGCAGACATTTTACCACGATTTACTAAATCATCAAGCTCTTTCCCCACAGGTAACC
>CAYWSS010000424.1:0-5590 GCA_964460505.1 uncultured Caldilineaceae bacterium
GTGGCCGGTCTCCGACCGAGCCACCTAAGCGGGCGCGGTCAAGAAACCGGCCCGATCGCGATTTTGACGGGTTCACTGAATTTGTACGCATAGAGAGCAATGGAGAAACTTTGAAATGACAAAACCAAAGGATGCAATGTTTGAAGATGTGGAATCGGTTACGATTCGGTTTGCGGGAGACTCGGGCGATGGCATGCAGCTGACCGGAACCCAATTTAGCAATACGGCTGCTGTTTTTGGCAACGACATCAGCACCCTGCCCGATTTTCCCTCGGAAATCAGGGCGCCCGCCGGAACGCTGGCCGGGGTGAGCGGCTTTCAGGTAAACTTTTCCAGCGAAGATATTTTAACGCCCGGCGACGCCCCCCAGGTGCTGGTTGCCATGAATCCGGCGGCGCTAAAAACTAATCTGCCCGATCTGGAACGTGGGGGCGCCGTTATCATAAATACCGACGCCTTTACCAAAGGCAACCTAAAAAAAGCAGGATACAAAACCCCTCCCCTGGAAGATGAAAGCCTCCACCAGGAATATACGGTTCATACGCTTCCAATTACAACACTCAACCGCAACGCCTTAAAGGGCATAGAAGGGTTAACCAACAAGGTCATCGACCGCTGCAAGAACTTTTTTGCTTTGGGGCTTACCTTCTGGATTTATGACCGCCCGCTGGATACATCGCTGGAGTTTATTGAAAAGAAATTTGCCAAAGTTCCCACAATAGCCAAAGCCAACACCCTGGCCTTGCAGGCCGGATACAGTGTGGGCCACAATACCAGGTCATTCCAGACACGGTACCGGATCCGGCCGGCTCGCCAGCAGCCCGGTATCTACCGAAAAATTACCGGCAACGAAGCCGCCGCTATCGGGTTGGTTACTGCCGCCCAAAAAGCAAACAAACCCCTGTTTTACGGCACTTATCCCATTACACCGGCCACGGATATTTTGCACAACCTGGCCGCCTTTAAAAATTTTGATGTTCGCACCTTTCAGGCCGAAGATGAAATTGCCGGGATGGGATCAACCATTGGCGCGGCGTTTGGGGGCGCCTTTGCCGCAACCGGCACCAGCGGCCCCGGCGTGGCCCTAAAAAGCGAGGCCATAAATCTGGCAATTATGCTGGAGTTACCGATGGTTATTATTAACGTTCAGCGCGGCGGCCCCAGCACCGGCCTGCCGACAAAAACCGAACAGTCGGATCTGTTGCAGGCCATGTACGGGCGCAACGGCGAAAGCCCAATGCCCATTATTGCACCGGCCACTCCCGGAGATTGTTTTAACACTTCTATCGAAGCTTTCAGATTGGCCGTCAGGGCCTCTACGCCGGTATTTATTTTGAGTGACGGCTATCTGGGCAACAGCGCCGAACCCTGGCTTATTCCTGACCCGGACAACATTGCCCCGATAGAAGTGGTACACCCCACCGCGCCCGCCAAAGGCGACAAATTTTTACCCTACCTTCGCAACCCCGAAACTATGGGGCGCCCGTGGGCTATTCCGGGCACCCCCGGTCTGGAACACCGCATGGGGGGGCTGGCCAAACAGCCGGAAACCGGCAATGTGTCTTACGTCCCCAGTGAAAACCAGCAGATGGTCGGTGAACGGGCCGAAAAAGTAGCGCGCCTGGCCGACTTTATTCCGAAACAGGAATTAATTGGCCCTGAAGAAGGTGATTTGCTGGTAGTAAGCTGGGGCAGCACCTATGGCGCAGTGCGGTCAGCGGTACGGCACCTGCACCAGGCAGACAAAAAGGTTTCACACGCGCACATTCGCTACCTCAACCCCTTCCCCCGTAACCTGAGTAAAATTCTCAGCCGCTTTAAGAGAATACTGGTGCCGGAAATGAATATGGGCCAGTTGATTATTGTGTTAAGAGGAAAATATGGCACTCATGAATTTATCCCCTTCTCAAAAGTTCAAGGGCGGCCATTTACAATTCGTGAAATTGAAGCAAAAATAGAATCGCTATTGGCGTAGGCTACGGAGAAAGAAAATGAGTGAAGTTATCCAATTAACCCGTAAGGATTTTGTTTCTGACCAAACTGTACGCTGGTGTCCCGGCTGCGGTGATTACGCCATTCTGGCCCAACTTCAAAAAGTGTTGCCGGAGCTTGGCATTCCAAAAGAAAATTTTGTGTTTATTTCCGGTATTGGCTGCTCCAGCCGTTTTCCCTACTACATGAAAACCTACGGCATCCACAGCATTCACGGGCGGGCGCCCACGCTGGCTACCGGGCTAAAAATAGCCAATCCCAACCTGAGTGTGTGGGTGATTACAGGCGATGGCGATGGGCTGTCGATTGGCGGCAACCACATGATTCATCTGCTGAGACGAAATATTAATATCAACATAATTCTTTTTAACAACCGAATTTATGGCCTGACCAAGGGGCAGTACTCCCCTACATCTGCTCAGGGCAAGATCACAAAATCGTCACCGATGGGCTCTTTAGAGCAGCCGCTTAATCCAATGTCAGTGGCAATTGGCTCTGAGGCCACCTTTGTGGCCCGAACCATTGATACCAATGTTAAGCATATGGCCGACACCCTGCGACGGGCCGCAGCGCACAAAGGCACCTCTTTTGTAGAAGTGTACCAAAACTGCGTTATTTTTAATGACAAAGCGTGGAGCTATGCAACCGACTCTGCTGTAAAAGAAGAAAATGTGCTGATACTGGAACACGGCAAACCCATGATCTTTGGAAAAAACAGAGACAAAGGCATCCGGCTGAATGAGCTGGATCCGGAAGTTGTTTCGCTGGACAGGGTCGCGGTTGAAGATTTGCTGGTTCACAATGAAAACGCCCCCGAACCCAGTCTGGCCTATCTGCTCAGTCGGATGAAACAGCCACAGTTCCCGGAACCGGTGGGCGTCTTCCGCTCTGCTGAAAAACAGGTATATGAAGAAGCGTTGCTGGGCCAGATTGAAGCCTCTATTCAGCAGCGAGGGCCGGGCAACCTGCGCGAACTTTATCACTCGGTTGAGACATGGGAAGTACCCAGTGAGTTTGATGATGAATATATGGGAGTACTCTTCCACGACGAAAGCGGCTCCGATCGTGAAATAGCCAACTCGCTGCTAACCGACACCCTGGCAGACCTGGACCCCAAGATCCCGCTGACAGCCCATGTGGATATTTCGTTAGCTGAGGCTGTGGCCAAAATGAAAGACATCAACGTGGGCTTTTTAGCCCTGGTTGATGACGATGGGGTGCTGCAAGGCGTCTTTACCGAAGGCGACATTTTTACAAAAGTGGCCTGCAAAATTAAAGACCTAAGCGCTGAAAAGACAAAAGATTATATGACAGCCAATGTCACCTATCTTTCTCCCGGTGATTCAATTGCCCACGCCCTGCATATGATGTCAATCTATCATTTCCGCCACATTCCAATTTTGGATGAAGAAGGCAAACCGGAAGGGGTAATCTCTTTCCGCTCTGTCGTGCGTTATATTGAAGAAAACTTTGTGCCCCACAGCGCCAATGGAAAAAATTAAAGCCTTTTGCATTTAACAAAAAAACGCCCCCCACAGTTTGTGGGGGGCGTTTTTCCGTTTAGGCCATAATGAAACTGACCGAACGTATCAAAATAAAAGCGGTTGAGTTGGGGTTTGATCTGGTAGGAATTGCCCCGGCCGCCCGCGCCCCCCACGCCAAAGCCTTTGAACAATGGCTTGATAACAATTACCACGCTCAAATGCTGTGGCTGGCAAGAAATCCCCACCGCCGGCAGGATCCCCGGTTAGTCATTGAGGGAGCGCAATCGGTGGTGGTGGTGGGGCTGTCTTATTTTACGCTTGATCCAGGCGGCAATTTGTGGAACGATCCCTCGCGGGGACGCATTGCCCGCTATGCCTGGGGGTTGGATTACCACGACATTATGCTGCCCCGTTTGCGGGAGTTGGGCCATTTTATCGATAAAGAAGCGGGGCAAACGCTAAACCAGCGTTCCTATATTGACACCGGCCCGGTTTTAGAGCGAGATTTTGCAGCCCAAGCCGGCCTTGGGTTTGTGGGAAAAAACTCGCTGCTCATCAACCCAAAAATGGGTTCATACCTGTTTTTGGGAGAGATACTGGTTGATGTCGCGCTGGATTACGATAAACCCGCAACCGCAGGGGGCGCCAGTTGCCGCATCAATCTTTCCGGCAAGCGGAAGCGGGTGGGAAGCTGCGGAGCTTGCGCGCGCTGCCTGGACGTTTGCCCCACCCATGCTTTTCCCGCGCCGTATGTGGTAGACAGCAATCGCTGCATCTCATATTTAACCATTGAACACAAAGGAGCCATCCCCACAGAATTGCGGCCCCTGATGCAAAACTGGATTTACGGCTGCGATGCCTGTCAGGAGATTTGTCCCTGGATCCGGCGCTACGCAACAGATTTTCCCACTCGCGAAACATTTTTACAATTTGACCCGGCGTGGGCTGCTCCTAAACTTATCGATTTGATGGCGATGGATGATAAGGCCTTTCGCCGCCGCTTTAAAGGGACGCCCGTCAAGCGTACCAAAAGGCGCGGCTTGCTGCGCAACGTGGCTATTGCTCTGGGAAATTGGGGCAATCCCAAAGCCCTCCCCATACTGGAAAAAGCCCTCGCCGATCCGGAACTTCTCATCCGGGAGCACGCGGCGTGGGCAATTGGCCAGATTAGGTGATTCATAGCGAACCTCATTTACCCGGTTTAGGCTCAGAGAACTTTTCTGCCGAATAATTACAAAACAATATAACTATTCACCTGGCCCGCCCGATGGTTACAGTGACCGCAGGAAGTGAAACTGTAACTTGATATTTGGCCGAGTTAACCCGGTATTTACCCGTTCCGGTTAAATAACCGGAACGATCATTTCGCAAGGTGAATAATTGCAAAAAAAGGGCAGCTTCTAAAATGATCAGAAGCGTACCCTTTGTGTAATTCAGTGATACAGTGCGCCAACTATTATGGCTTGGCGCTTTTTTTCCGTTTATCCCATATCTTGCTTCTCATTTTTGCTTTTTGGGATTCCGGCTGCTTCCAACTTAGAGACACCCTGAATTGACCATCATCCCGAGATTTGGCAATCATCGACCCAACCTCAGCATCAATTTTTATAGCAAAATCAATGGAAGCAGCGCTGGGCAGTGTTTCTAAATTTTGCAGGGTGTCAATGACACCGTTGGCACACCCTTTGATGGTTTGCAAAGTTTGCTCGTACGCATCCTCCGCAGCCTCACCGGAAACGTTCGTAGGGCTGGATTGCCGGGCGAAGCCGGTTGACGGTTTTGAGGCATCTTCCACTTCTATGCGAATTATTGAGCCATCTTTTGTTTTTGTTTCAATATAGTGAGTCATTATCTCTGCCTTCCTCCAAATTTAGGATGGGTATGGATGCAAAACACAAAACGTGAAACGTAATTCTAAATTTTTCATTCGTTACGTTTCACGCTTTATAGTATGATTATGTGGGAGAGTTTGCAAATTTACCGCCGCAATGCTTGCTGCCCCTGCGTTATTGATTGTAACCGTTCCCCCCTCTCCAACCTTCCTTTGGTCGCCTTCGTGAGGGGGGAGGGTTTTTGAACTTCCCCCCGTGAACGGGGGGACGCGAAGCGGGGGG
>CAYWSS010000425.1:0-5531 GCA_964460505.1 uncultured Caldilineaceae bacterium
CAGCAGGGTACGTACACAGATAGAGTAGTGTCACTGTTGTAGCAATCCACGGTGTGTTCTACGTTGTTGGCGGCTACTGCTTGATCTCCGGCGGTTTCCAGATAGTGGGCCGATTCGGTGGGCAGGCCGGCCTGCTCGTAGTGATGGGCCACCAGCAGCGGTCTTGTGTCGCGCTCAACCAGCATTTCGGCAATTTGCCGATGCAATTTTCTGCGGGTGGCCGGGGCCAGAGCCGTGGTTAAGGCCGTGGCAATGTCTGCCGGCCTGAAGGCGTAACGCCCCGCGCCAATTTCTCGTAAAATTCTATGGTGAAGCGCCTCATCCAGAATTTTCTGCGCGGAAGCCTGTTCTGCATTGCCCCCCAGAAACGCTACCCAGATACCAACATCAAATTCCGGGCCCGGTTCCAGCAGGGCGGCCAGGGTTAGCCGCTCTTTGCTCTCCGGCAAAAGTTTTTCCAGGCGGCGGGCAAAGGCGCCGGACAGGGTGGGCGAGAGCAAAGCTTGCGAGAGATCGCCGGTAACGGGCGGAGGTTGGTATTCCCACTGCCCGGACTTGTTTTGATAAAAGTCTCCAATTTCAACAAGCTGGTGGGTGACTTCCTCTATTTTCAGGGGAATGCCCCGGCTCTGTTTTTCAATAATCCTGACCAGGGCGCTGGAAACATCCCCTTCCAGCAAATCAACCAGATATTCTTTAATCAGATTGGCCGGCAAAGGTGGCAGGCCAATAAATGCGGTCTCGTCGCCGGCAAAGGTTTCTACCCATGGGGCGTTGGTTTTAAGCTTGGCTACAATGAGCAGCGGTAGCTGGCTTTGCCGTACCAGAAAACGACACAGGGCCACGCTGGACTCATCCAGATAGTTGGCGTCGTCCAGCAAAATTACGGTGGGGCCAAGCTCTGCAAAAATAGTGAGTACCGTGGTAAAAAATTGCAGTTGGGCCTGCCGGGGGTCGTTTAGCGAGGCCGTGGGCAGGCGGTTGCTGAGGGTTGCCCACAGACCGCCACTTTTTGGCTCATCTTCCTGAGAAGTTTCAATATTTAGCAGTGACGCCAGGCTGGGAATCTGGTGGGTTAGATAATCTATCTGGCTTTTTATGGTGGTGGGTGTCACCAGCCCCAGATCAAAAATGGTGGCCAGAATTTCGGCAAAGGGCGTGTAGGCTGCGCCCACTTCATCGCAGCGGCCCACGGCTGCCACCATGCCTTTGTCTACCACGCCGGCCCCCAGAAACTCGGCCAGCAGGCGCTGTTTGCCAATGCCGGCCTCACCGCTAACAATTAACAGCCGGGAGCGGCCCGAGGCCTGCACCTCATCCCAGATTGAGTTCAACTGTTTCAGTTCGGCTTTACGGCCAATCAGGGCTCTGCTGCTGGTTTCTACAAGCTCCAGATGGTGTTGGCTGAATTTTTGTCTGGCCTGAAATGCATGAAAAATATCCAGCAACGCCTGCGCCGAAGGGTAGCGGTTGTCGGGAAATTTTGACAGCAGGCGGCTGATGATGCGGTCAATCATCAGGGGTACGGTTGGTTCAAATTCACGGGCCGAGCGTGCGTCTTCTTCAATGTGAGCGGCCAAAATCCGGTGATGGTCGTCAAACTCAAAGGGCCGGCGTCCGCCCGTAACCATTTCAAACAAAATTACTCCCAACGCGTACAGGTCGGCCCGGCCGTCAAGGCTTTCGCCCGCAATCTGCTCCGGCGACATATAGGCCGGGGTGCCCACAATATAATCACTGTCCTGCTTTTCCAGAATGGAAATCAGCTCGGCCAGGCCGAAATCGGTTAACTTTACCTCTCTCTCCTGAATCACAATATTATCCGGCTTAATATCGCGATGAACAAAGCCTTTGTCATGGGCATAGTTGAGCGCCTGCAAAATTCCGGTGGTCAGGTTAAGCACCGTATCAAGCGGGAGGGGGCCGTCCGATTCTTCAATCAGGTCGGTCAGGGTTTTGCCCTCAACATATTCCATCATAATGTAATACCGGTTCTCATCCTCATCAAACACGGCATCGTAGATAAGGGTAATGTTGGGGTGCTGCAACCGGGCCAGGGTGCGGGCCTCGGACAGAAATAAATCCTTGTATCTGGCTTCGTTGGCAGCCTGCAAAAATTTTACGGCTACCGGACGGTTGAGCAAGGTATCTTTTGCCAGCCAAACATTACCCATGCCGCCGGTACCCAACTGATGCTCAAGAACATATCTTTCTTCAGCCATAAAAAACCACCCTGATTGATAGTGTCAAGTCTCAAGTGATAAGTGACACCTGAAACTTGTGCCCAGTATACCGCAGAGAATGAGGTGCGTCAACGTTGCCTGTAACGCACTTTGGAACACAAAACAGCCGCTCTCGTAGCTGAGAGCGGCTATTGATTTCAGGTAAGAATTTCTGTTTAGCGCACGTTGTAGAAAGCTCTCAAACCGGGGTAAACGGCGGTGCTGCCCAGTTGGTCTTCAATGCGGAGAAGCTGGTTGTATTTGGCCACCCGGTCCGAGCGGGCGGGAGCGCCGGTTTTAATCTGCCCGGTATTCATGGCTACAGCCAGGTCGGCAATGGTGACGTCTTCGGTTTCGCCGGAGCGGTGGGAGATAACGGCGGTCCAGCCGGCGCGTTTGGCCATTTCGATGGCGGCAATGGTTTCGCTCACCGAACCAATCTGGTTGAGCTTGATCAAAATGCTGTTGCCAATTTTCATATCAATGCCTTTGCGCAGGCGCTCAACGTTGGTTACCAGCAGGTCGTCGCCCACCAACTGCACGCGGTCGCCAAGGGCTTGGTTGAGGGCTACCCAGCCGTCCCAGTCATCTTCGGCCAGACCGTCTTCAAGGGAGATAATGGGGTAGTTATCTACCCAGCCTTCCCACAGTTTAACCAGGTCATCACTGGACAGGGTTTTGCCTTCAATGCGCAGGTTATATTTGCCGTCTTCAAACAGTTCTGAGGCAGCGGGGTCGAGGGCAATCAGGATATCGTCACCGGCTTTGTAGCCGGCTTTATCAATGGCTTCCATAATCACATCAAGCGCTTCGTTGTTGCCGCCTTTCAGGCTCGGGGCAAATCCGCCTTCGTCGCCAACGTTGGTGTTGTAGCCTTTGGTTTTTAGCACACCTTTGAGGGCGTGGTACACTTCAGCGCCCCACCGCAGTCCCTGGCGAAAGCTTTGTGCGCCCACGGGCATAACCATAAATTCCTGAAAATCGGTGGTTTGCCAGCCGGTGTGCGCCCCACCGTTAAGAATGTTCATCATCGGTACCGGCAGGCTGCGGGCGCTGACACCGCCCAGATAACGGAACAACGGTTGGTCGGTGGCATCGGCAGCAGCTTTGGCCATGGCCAGGCTTACGGCCAAAATGGCGTTGGCCCCCAGCTTGCTCTTGTTGGGGGTGCCGTCCAGTTCCAGCATGTAGGCGTCAATACCTTCCTGATCCAGCGCGTATTCGCCAATCAGTTCCGGCGCAATAATTTCGTTGATATTTTCAACAGCCTTTTCAACACCTTTGCCCAGATAGCGGCTGTCATCGCCATCCCGCAGTTCCAGCGCTTCATGGATACC
This sequence comes from uncultured Caldilineaceae bacterium, assembly GCA_964460505.1. Lineage (GTDB taxonomy): Bacteria > Chloroflexota > Anaerolineae > 4572-78 > J111 > J095. The sequence continues at coordinate 3,560 of CAYWSS010000425.1, forward strand.
GGTTGATGCACCGGAGGGGACAGCGGCTCGGCCCACGGCCCCGTCTTCAAGATAAACTTCCGCTTCTACAGTGGGGTTGCCGCGAGAATCCAGAATTTCGCGGGCGCCAATTTCTGCAATATAACTCATGTTAATAACTCCTTGTGGATATGGTTTTAAACCCGACATTTTTAGTTAAGTGCAATCCACCGGCCCCATTGCAATAGCGAATCGCCAACAGGTATCTTACAACCAGTTGCCTACTTCTGCAACTTGCCAACGGCCATAATCTAAACTTTGCAACCTGTGCAATAAGGCTTATGCCAATTGCAGAAGCTAAAAAAATAATTGCGAATGACGCGAATAGGCGAATTTTACGAATGGTTTGAGATAAAACTGTTAATTTTTTAATCAACATGCGGCATCCTTAAAAAAGGATTGACGGGACGATTTAAGGAATGTTATAATTCAGGTAACTGAGTGATAATTCCCGGCGGAGGATGCGCATGAAGCAGGAAAATAATGATCAAGACGCCCGGGCCCACGTATTTGTTTCGGGGCGGGTGCAAGGCGTCAGTTTTAGATGGAACACCCAACATATGGCCCAGCGGATGGAGCTAACCGGTTGGGTTAGAAACCTGTGGGATGGACGGGTTGAAGCCATATTCGAAGGGCCGGAACCGACGGTACGCAAAGCCGTTTCCTGGTGCCATCAAGGGCAGCGGCCGGCCCGCGTAGACGACATCGATGTCAGCTACGAAAAACCCACCGGCGATTTCAAAAGTTTCCGCATCACCTGGTAAGGGTGTTCCCCAACAAGATTTCCCAAGATCGTTAGCAATTCTCATTTTGACAAAAATTGAGGAGCAAGGCATCCTCAGATGCCGTAGCAGGCTGCGCAAACACCGCTCGCATGTGAAGATACTCACTCCTCCAATTGAAAATGAGAATTGCTGCCCAACGCTATTTAACGGCTTTTAATGTATTGATTTTGTTTTGGTGGCCTACCATGACGCAGCCAAATTACAGATTTTGGATCGCTGGAAGTACAAGCAGTCTCAGTGGATCCAATTTTCGAGGAGCCAGCACTGCGTAGCGTCAGATGCGGCTCCGTTTGGCATCTGAGGATGCCTCACTCCTTAAATTTGGATCCACTGAGTCTATATTTCGGGAAATGTGCGGTTACCATTTGTCCAATATATAACCGATAGAGCTGCCAACAAGGATATGATTCAGCACTACAGAAAACCACAACCCCCGAAGCAGGCCCAATTGAGGAAAATGGGGAAGTTAATTAATTTTCATTCCTAAACTCCCCCTGTCATTTTCCCCCGACGTTTTTCAACGACACATTTTTTGCTCCCAATTCATCATTTGACAGCATCAGTTTTTTATTGTAACATATGAGCATATATTCATACGTTACGAAAATCACAAATGGCAAACTCACAATCAAATGATCGCTGTTCAGAAACAATCATCGATGAAGCCAACGTAAAACAGGCCAAAAGCGTCTTGCTGAACGGGTTGACCGCCACCTATCTGGCCGATATCTTCAAAGCCCTGGCCGACCCCACCCGCATCCGGATTATCTCCGTGCTGGCCCACACCGAACTGTGCGTGTGCGACCTGTCGGCCACGCTGGGTATGACCCAAAGCGCGGTATCGCACCAGTTGCGACAAATGCGCCAGATGCGGCTGCTCAAAAATCGCAAAGAGGGGCGAATGGTCTACTATTCGCTGGATGACGACCACATTAAAGATTTGTTTCAGCGCGGGCTGGAACATATTAAACACAAATAGTAAAGTGATTGTTCCGGGTTTCAGGGGATAACCTGTTGCGTATTGCGTAATGTGAGAAAATACGCAATAGGTAACACGTAATAGTTTCGGCCCCGCAAATTCCGAAAGTGCCAAACCTAATAATCAAGGCTCTCCGGTAGTTTGCAGGATCGCTCTGTAAACAAGCGTATTATCTGCCACGAATTACACT
>CAYWSS010000426.1:0-5521 GCA_964460505.1 uncultured Caldilineaceae bacterium
CCCAGGCCACCCGCGAAGCCGGCACGGCCATTCGTCAGGCCTCGGAGGTGCTGCGGACCGCCGTGCATACCGCAGACACTATCGAGCGGCACAAAGCCCGGGTGATTGACGGCGAAGCGCGGCCAGTTATCGACGATTGGGCAGAAACGCTGCCTGGCTTTCCGGGTGATGGATTGCCGCCCCGCAGCATCAATGAGCTGCTGCCGCCGGGCGATGATTGAGAAGGTCAATTCACGGCTACAAACAATCCTCTACTATATCTTGGGGTAAGATTATCTGTAAACCACAATATAGAGACACCTTTTTCAATTTATTACCCAACAAACTTGACTTATTACCCAACAAACGGTATATTCATGAAAAGTATTTGTTTTAATAAGCGCAGGAGTTACAAATGCCCCGTAATCCTAATATTCCACGAGCAGATCAACGATATTTGCGTTGCTCAAGAGAACTTAATAAATCCAACGATTTGATCAAGATTGGCTCAAATGCCTGGTTTGAATGGCTTGAGCAGGAAGAGACGCGATCGTTTTCATTTGAGGGGTTCAACGGGCGTTTTACTGCCAGAAAAGAAAGTAAGAAGCGAGGTAATAAATATTGGTACGCCTACCGTTGGATCAACGGAAAAACAACCAAAGCCTACCTGGGTCCCAGTCAAAAACTGACCAGATCCAAGCTCAATGAAGTGGCCGGCAAGTTATCTCAACGACAACTGGCTTTACCATTTTCATGAGTAGTACTATCGACCGGGAAGGGCCGCCAACTCTGCCGGGTCAAACCAGGCTGCACAACCAAGAAATCCAACGGGGACGACCACATATATATGCCAACATTTAGCAACAGTGATCAAAGAAACCTGCCAAGTTTCTTTCTTTTGCCAAAGGAACTCCGCCAAAGTCCCTAAAAAGCAAAAGAGACTTGTGCCACCAAGTCCCTCGTCACTGTAATATATGTCACTGGAGTTTGAATGAGAGTGCCACCTCTCATTTGTACAGGCCCTTTCAGTAGGGAAGGGTGGAGTGCGCTTTGCAATCCCTTTTCTTGTACACCCCTAATGATAGCAGGGGGGTATTAATTTGTCAAGGGAGCAAAGAGCTTTTTTTCGGTTGAGTACATTTTTTACCGGACAACCATTGAGGCTTTATGCTCAATACCGACAAAACCTTGAAAATACAAGGGGTTTATAACACCCTCTATAATGCCACGACCCGACCGGATTTTAAGTTCGCCGTCACCCGATATTTTATCGACGAATGGGTCCCCTTGCTCGGTCCCTCCCTGGCCTGGCTGGTGGTAGGTTTGCGCCAGCAATGTTTCTGGAATCAACGCCGCAACTGGTGCATCGTGAATAAAAATACGCTGTCAGAAGAAACCGGCCTTGATAAACGGACCATCGAGCGCAGTCTGAAGAAGCCGTATAGCCAATGGTTCGTTATTGATGTCACCCAGCGCTATCGCTACCGGCACCAGATTGGTAAAAAAGTTCGAGACAAAAATCGCTACCAACTTCTGCTCGATGAGCCGCTTTCACCCCGCCACCAGATTGGCTTGGCCCACCGGTTGGAACAGGTTGCCCCCAACTCCCCTGATCGGCTGGATGCGGCGCTGACAGCTATCCGCCGGCTTCTGGACGAACCGAACCTAAACGACAAAATTTCCTATACCGGCAAAATCCCGAAGAATTTGAAGCGTTCTACCATTTTGGAGATCATTGAAGAATCGTTGGGGCTTAATTTGGCTGAGCACGCCGCCGATGAACGGCTGCCATTATTGGATCAACACAGCTCAAAATTATATAACCTGATCATACAACCGAACAAAATATATGTTGGCTGGCAATATTTCCGCTTACAATGGACGCCGCTGCTGGGCCACGCGCTGGCTTGGCTGGTTATTTATCTGCGTCGCCACTGCTACTGGGATGAAACTAACGGGGAGTTGAGAGACACCTACACGGCGTACAAGAAAGAATTGGCCGGAGCTATTGGCCAGACCAGCCGCAATCTGGCCAATATAATGGAAAACCCCTATTTTTCTCTCTTCTGCGCGGTTCTCAATCCAAATGATGCCCGCAATAAACCCACGACCTTCCAGACAAGAATGGTTGATGACCCCTTGACTCCCGATGACCAACTAAAAGTGGCTAACGATCTGGCCCAACGTTTGCAAGGAGAATTCTACGGCCGGAATCCGGAAAGCGGGCAACTTGATCTATTTCCCATACTTGATCGCTTATCTAAACGACAAAATTTCGCTTACGGCCAGGTATCGGAAAATTTGCCGCCTAATGATGCGAAAAAAAGTCGCCCAGTTGAAAATTCATCGGAAAAAATGCCGCAACATAGGAATGGCTCTATCAGAAAAAATGCCGCAACAAAAGATAAAGACTCTTTAATACCTACTCCTTTAAAAATAATACAAGAGCAACAAGTACCTCCTGTTGTTGCTGCTCAATCAACAGGATTAGAGACATTGATGAATGATCTGTTAATACAGGAACCGGTACGTAGCAGATTGTTGGCTAACCCTGACCTGACCGTTTCCAAAATGGGAGCCTGGTATCTTTACGCCGAAACCCAACCCGGCCTTTTTGACCCACGTGGATACATGATCAACCGCCTGTTGGCCAATGATTCCCCGCCGTCGGAATTTCTGGCATTTGCCGGCCTTGATGATGTTTCCTGGCAATTATTTGAGAATTCAATCCGATTGTTGAAATCCGGCCAGCCACTTGTCGAAGAGATTCCGCCGGCGCAGATGGAAATTTTTATGAACTGGGCCAACGTTTATGGCCAAGCGGATCAGGATGAGATCCAGCGTTTGCTTTCTCTGTCCAGACGGACGGCATCAAAGGATACCATCTCTTCCACACCTGGATTTGCCGAATCTGAGAAAGCGACAGATCCGCTTTTGGAAGAGGGTCGCCGGTTGTGGCAAATAGGATTAGAGCAACTACAGCTGCAGATGACCCGGGAGACATTTGATACCTGGCTTCGCCAAACCGAGGTGCTGGAATATGACGATCATTTGTTTGTGATTGACGCCAAAAATAGCTACGCTAAAGAATGGCTCGAAAACAGGTTGGCCAGAGTCATTAAGTCAACACTTACCGGCGTGGTAGGAGAAGCAGTATCCGTGCGTTTTGTGGTACCGGAACTGCGTTAGAATATAGCGATTTGGCCTCAAATGGAAAAAATACAGACACACCTGTGGGGTAGGGGAGTGGTCTTTTACCAAAACGGCAAAATTTCGTTAAGCCAACCAATGATGAGGAAAACCCGATTTGCAGAGTGATCGAGGGACAAGCCACCGGAGCAGGGGGTGGTCATGCACCTAAACGGCAAAGTTTCGCTAACATGAGAGACAAAGCAAAACGGGCATCGTTTCATTTGACCTGAAATAGAGCAAGAGATTGGTTTACACTTTTCGCTATCAAAATCTCTTATCTTTTGGCCTAAAGCGTAACTCTGTTATTGGGATATATTGAAACGATGCCGCAAAACAAGGGATAATCCGCAAAAAAAGCAAATATTTTTGGGATAGTAAACAAAGTTCTAAACGGCAAAATTTCGCTAAGGCAGGATGAATTTCAACATCAATGCCAATCCTGAAACATGCAAAAATTTGATGGGGTACTTGGCCGGGTAGGGGAGTGAGCAGACACCTAAACGGCAAAATTTCGTTAAGATATACACTGATAGGCAGAAGACCCGATTTGCAGGATAATCGAGGGGTAAGCCTGGCAGGGGAGGGGATTTGAAAAGACAAAAACGACAAAATTTCGCTAAGCAATATGAGGGATACGCAGTAAATTTGGACATCGATAAAACGAAAAATCTTCGCGTAGTCATATATAAATGATAATTGCAGAGAATATTTTGAGACAACGCACGGTTAGTCTACTGTGAATTAGACTAATTTCACGTAGACTAATTTGTGGAATTAATTTGAACAAGAAAGAAAAAATGTTTATTAATCGTAAGTCAGAATTATCTTTTTTGGAACAGGCCTGGGATTCAGATCGGGCCGAACTTATCGTGGTGTATGGCCGGCGGCGGGTAGGAAAAACAGCCCTGTTGCGTACCTTTTGCACCGACCGGCCCGGAGCTTTTTGGGTGGCCAGCCTCAGTTCAGAAGCGATATTGCGCCAAAGTTTTACCAACGCCTTGTGGCAGGCAACCCATCCTAACGCTGCAGATGCAGGTTTTACCTTCGAAACCTGGGAACGAGCGTTTCAGGCTATGGGCGAATTGGCTGAAGATAAAAGGCACGTAGTTGTCATTGATGAGTTTCCTTACCTGGTTAGCGCTGCCTCAGAAGTGTCATCAGTACTGCAGAAAGTCTGGGATGAGTATCTCCAGAATACCAAACTGATGTTAGTTCTTTGTGGCTCTCATTTAGGGATGATGGAACGGGAAATCTTGATGTATAGAGCGCCGCTTTACGGCCGGCGAACCGGCCAGCTACGATTACGTTCCCTTTCGTTGGAGGCTGTGGGAGAGTATTTTTCTCACTATAATCACATCGAACAGATTGAGACTTATGCAGTTTTGGGAGGAATACCGGCATATCTGGCTCAGTTCGATGATCGGAAATCGTTGTTGGACAACATTGAACACCGTATCCTTAATCCGGCCAGCTACCTGTATATGGAGCCGCAATTTTTGCTTCGAGAGGAGTTACAGGAGCCACGCAACTACTTTGCCATCCTTCAGTCTGTTGCTCAGGGAAAAACACGGCTGAATCAAATTGTGCAGGCCACCGGAATGGAGCGCGGGCCTGTTTCCCGCTACCTGTCGGTATTGCAAGAACTGCATCTGGTGGAGCGTCGTGTGCCGGCTACTGAGAAGCGTCCGGATAAAAGCCGCCGGGGGATCTACCGCATCAGAGACCCATTTCTGGCGTTCTGGTTCCGGTTTGTAACACCCTATGTCTCCATTCTGGAAGGCGGGCGCGTAGATTACGTGGTGCAGCGGCTGGAGACGGAACTCAGTATATTTATCGGCCCTGTTTTTGAGGATATATGCCGTGAATGGGTGATGAGGCAATCTGTTGCAGAAAATCTGCCTTTTGTGCCGGAACGGGTCGGCGCCTGGTGGGATCGAAGCGAGGAAATTGATGTTGTAGCTATCAATGACCTGGAAAAAACCGTTTTGGTGGGTGAGTGCAAATGGACAACCAAACGAATGGGAGTTGGGGTGTTGCAGGATTTAAAGCGTAAAGCGCAGGCTCTGGAAGTGATGGGGCGTTGGGAAAAGATGTCGTACATCCTATTTTCCAAGGCTGGATTTTCAGATAACCTTCTGGCTATCGCTGCTTCAGAGGGGGTAAGATTGATTCACGCCAAAGATTTAGTGGTTAATCAAGGATAGGTCGAAAACATCGTGTGCTTCGTGTAGTGATAAACAGCCGAATGAATGTTCCTATGGTTTAAATTTTTTGGCTCTCTGGTTGTTTGCAGGATCGCTCTATAAAAAACGTATTATCTGCCACGAATTACACTAATTTTTTATTTTTT
>CAYWSS010000427.1:0-5515 GCA_964460505.1 uncultured Caldilineaceae bacterium
GGATTTACAATTAAACCTGCACAGAAACCAATCGGGTTCAACGTAGATTCGAGGGATAGGTTGGGTTGAAGAATGAAACCCAACCCAATCAGCCCAAGATTGTCGGGTTGAGGTACGAAACCCGACCTACCCATTGCATTTACCCCTCAATTCTGCGTTGAGCCACCAATCGTAAATCCAAAATTGTAAGTTGTTTGGAGAAAGCAGATATGTTGGCAACCGTAAAACAGTATTGGGGTATCTTTTTGATTTGGGGCGGAATATTTGTCGCCATCCTGCTGATAGTGTGGGGAGAAATAGGGGCCGGGCAGGTAAGTTTTACCATTATTGGTGGAATTTTTCTGTTGCTGGTCCTGCTCCCGGTTTCCGCGTTCCATTACAGAACGCTGCACCGGGCTGTTAGCGAAAAAGCGCGGCATACCGTCGATGACAGTTATCGTCAGGTTGAACAATTTTTAGAAGCTATGCCTGTTGGCGCGTTTGTGCTGGACCCCGACTTGAATCTATGCTATGTAAACCAGCGGGGCAAAGAAATATTTGATATTTACGAAGAGCCCCCACCGGCCGGACTAACTTTAGATGAAGTTGTGGCCCGGTTTTCGCTGTTTAAAACCGGCACGGACCAGGTTTACCCCTACCAACAGTTGCCCTATCTGCAGGTGTTTCAGCAGATAAGCGTGCATATTAATGATTTGGAGCTGGCTCGGCAGGAAGAGCGCATTCCGCTGGAGGTGTGGGCCGAACCAATTTACGATACCGGGGGAAACATTATTTACGCGGTGGCGGTCTTTCAGGATATTACCGAGCGGCGGCAATCTGAGCTGGCCTTGCAAACGTACTATCAAAATCTTCAGGAGTTGGTTAGCCGCCGCACTTCAGAGTTGGCTACGGTTAACGAGCAGTTGCAGCGCGATGTATTCCGGCGATTACAAGCTGAAGATACCGTTAAAAAGCAAAACAAGTTCCTCAATATTGTTATTGAGTCGCTGGCCGACCCATTTTACGTAATTAATACCGATGACTACACTATAGAAATTGCCAACTCTGCGGCCCGCCAACAGGGAATACCGGAGGCCAATACTTGTTACGGTCTCACCCACCATCGCGAGACTCCATGCGATGGCGCTGACCACCCCTGCCCGCTGGCGCGCGTAAAAAAACATAAAGAACCGTTTGTTACCGAGCACATCCATCGTTTGCCTGACGGCACTCTCAGTAACATTGAGGTTCGAGGGTTTCCCATTTTTAATGAACAAGGGGACGTGGTGCAGTTGATCGAATACACGCTTGACATCACGGGCCGCAAACAATCCGAAGAAAAGCTGCGCAAATTATCCCGGGCCGTGGCCCAAAGCGGTAATGCCATTGTCATCACGGATCTCAAGGCAGACATTGAATTTGTGAACCCTGCATTTTCAACAATTACGGGATACGCCGCCGATGAGGTGCTTGGCAAAAATCCCCGTATTCTTAAATCCAATCAAAATCCGCCTGAGCTATATCAAGAGATGTGGCGAGCGCTGGTTAACGGCGAGGTGTGGCAGGGGGAGTTGATCAATCGAAAGAAAACTGGAGAACATTATTGGGAATTTGCCACCATTTCTCCGGTTAAAGATAAGGACCAAACCCCCACGCATTATTTGGCCGTAAAGGAAGATATTACTCAACGCAAGCGCGCCGAGGAGGAACTTCAACGGCGTAACCGGCAGTTGGCATTAATTAACCACGCCAGCCAGATATTTGGTTCTACCCTGAAACTGGATGAAGTTATCCAGATAATTCTGGGCGAAATGCACCGGCTGTTGAATATTGTGGCTACCTCGTACTGGTTGCGCAATCCCAAAACCGGTGAACTGGTTTGCCGGCAAGCCTCCGGCCCGGGCAATGATATTATTATTGGTGTCCGGCTGGCTCCCGGCGAAGGATTGTCGGGCAAAGCCGCCGAAAGTGGCAAACCGCTTATTGTGCCTGATATCTTTGCCGAAGACGAACATATTTCTGAGATAAGTGAAAGAACCGGGTTACAATTACGTTCGATGTTAACTATGCCGCTGCGGGTAAAAGGGGAGGTCATTGGGGTCCTCAATTTGGCCGATACGGCAGTTGGGCGCTTTACTGAAGAGGATATCAGCCTGATTGAACCGATTGCAGCGGTAGCCGCCAGCGCCATAAAAAATGCCCAACTCTTTAACGAGATTCAACAGCAGCATAAAATGGCAGAAAGTTTACGGCAGGTATCTTTAGCGTTGAACAGCAGTTTACACCAGAAAGAGGTTGTTCCCAGGATTTTGGGGCAATTGCGCAACGTTATTCAGTACGATAGCGCCGGCCTTTTTTTGCGGGAGGACAAAGATTTAATCTTAACCAGCGGGGCCAATTTGGATGATCAAATCATTGGTTTCCGCATTCCGCTTACCAGCAAAATCAGGACAGCGCGCGTGTTTCGCAGCGGGCAGCCTCTTATTACACCGGATGTAAGGGAGGATCCGTACTGGAATGTAACCAGCGACCAAATTTTAAGCTGGATGGCAGCGCCGTTATTGGCCGGCAATGAATCAATTGGCGTGTTGACCATGGACAGCTATCAACTGAATAGTTACGGCCCCGAAGATGCCCAGGTATTACAAACCTTTGCCAATCATGCCGCTATTGCCATTGAAAACGCGCGTTTGTTCAAGGCCAAACAGGATGCTCTGGAGCGGACTGAAACGCTCTATTCCGCCTCGCTGGCGTTGAGCGTTTCGCTGGAGTTGCAGCAGATATTTAAATTGATTCTCACCGAGCTTCACGCGGTGGTGCCCTTTGATGGCGCTTCTGTGCATGAACTCAAGGGGAGTTACATGGAAACGATTGGCGGCATCGGGTTTTTAAATTTGTCAGAAATTGTTGGCCAGAAATTTGATATTTACACCAATAATTTTGCCGGTGTTATCATGCACCGGAAGGAACCCGTTATTCTGGAAGATATTTATAATTACGCCGGTTTTAATACCGGCCCCCATTCTCAGACACAAAGCCGGGCCTGGATGGGAGTTCCCCTGTTATTTGGAAAAAGGGTTATTGGTGCCCTGTGTGTGGATAAGAAAGAAGTTGGCTTTTATACCGGGGAGCACGCGCAGATGATTATGGCCTTTGCCGCGCAGGCCGCCATTGCCATTGAGAACGCCCGGCTGCTCAATGAAGAGCAGCAGCAGCGTCAAGTTGCCGAACAGCGTACCACCGAGTTGTCTTTAGCGCTTAGCCAATTAACTGCCACCCAGAATCAACTTGTGGTTCAGGAAAAAATGGCGTCACTAGGCATGTTAACCGCCGGCATTGCCCACGAAATAAAAAACCCGCTAAATTTTGTTACCAGCTTTGCCCAGTTATCCATCGAATTATCCCATGAATTACAAGAGATTCTCGACCAACAGAAGTTGGATGCAAAGATTCGGAAAGAAATTAACGAAACGATGAGACACCTGCAATACAATGCAGCCAGTATCAACGAAGAGGGGCAACGGGCCAATAGTATTGTGCAGAGCATGTTGCTCCACTCTCGTGGGGGTACCGCCGTCGACCGCCAACAAACTGATTTGAATGTTCTTTTGCAGGAAGCCGTAAATCTGGCGTTTCACAGTTTGCGGGCCAAAGATATAGATTTTGATATCTCAATTTCTACAGATTATGACCCGGCTATTGAACCGATAAATGTGGTTCCTCAAAACCTGAGCCGGGTTTTTGTAAATTTAATCAATAACGCCTATTACGCTACCCGGGAAAAACAGGCAGCAAACAAAACGTCATTTGAGGCCAGGCTGGAAATTTCTACAAGAAAATTGGCCAACACTGTAGAAATTTGTATCAGAGATAACGGGGTGGGTATTCCTTTGGAGAAAAAAGATAAGCTGTTTACGCCATTTTTTACAACCAAACCTGCGGGCGAAGGAACCGGTTTGGGATTATCTATAAGTTACGATATTATTGTACAAGAACATCAGGGTAATATTTCTGTAGATACTCAGGATGGGGAGTATACGGAGTTCATTATCGACCTCCCGGTTACCCAAATTGACTCTTCTTGGAGATAACAATGGCAATTGAAATCTTGTTTGTAGATGACGAACCAAAACTTAAAGTCGTCATCCAACAATTATTTCGCCGCCGAATACGCAGCAGGGAATACAAGCTTTCGTTTGCCCTTAATGGCGTAGAAGCGCTGGAATTGCTGCATGCCAACCCAAACATAGACATTGTTTTTACCGATCTGAATATGCCCAAAATGAACGGGCTGGCCCTGTTAGAAAGATTGCGAACTTTAAAACCAGCAGTTAACCCGGTATTAACCACCGTGGTCATATCTGCGTATGGTGATATGGAGAATATCAGAAAGGCCATGAATACCGGCGCTTTTGACTTTCTTATCAAGCCGCTCGATTTTGAAGATGTCAGGATCACGTTAGCCAAAGTTATAGAACACGTAGAGCACCTGAAACGGATCCGGGCGCAGGAACGTCAGGCCAGAGAAGCCCTGAAAAGATTGAATGAAGAACTTGAACGGCGGGTTAAAGAGCGAACCATAGAACTGGAAAAAAGTAATGCCGAGCTGAACGCTTTTGCTCATACCGTTGCCCACGACCTGAAAAACCCCTTGAGCATCATTGCCGGATACGTGGACTACAGCATTGATTTTTTTAACGAAATAGAGACCGATGAGTTGCTGGAAACCATGCAATATGTTAGAGAATACAGCTACAGGGCGGCCAGCATTATTGAGGAGTTATTGCTTTTATCGGGTGTACGAAAGATGAAAATTCCCCTCACCTCAATTGATATGAAAGGTGTGTTAGATAAAGCTCAGCAGCGGTTAACCCCCATGATCAAAGAATATCAGGCCAAAATCATTGTTCCGGAAAGTTGGCCGGTGGCCAGGGGGTATGCCCCCTGGGTAGAAGAAGTGTGGGTGAATTATCTGAGCAATGGTCTAAAATATGGAGGAGTTCCGCCCCGGTTAGAAGTAGGGGGAGAGTTGCATAACCACGGGGCCATTCGATTTTGGGTAAAGGATAATGGCAAAGGGATAACGTCAGAAGATCAACCCAAACTTTTTACTGAATTTACCCGGCTTAACGAACTCCGCGCCGAAGGTCACGGATTAGGGCTGTCCATTGTCAGGCGCATTGTGGAAAAATTGGGTGGACAGGTTGGCGTAGAAAGCCAGGCCGGCAACGGAAGCAAGTTTTATTTTACTTTACCCTCAGCCTCCGGCAAAGGCACCCCTATTATTTAAAATGATACCTTTGGAGTTCCTGTGAAAATAGGCCCTCACCCCCAACCCCTCTACCACTGAGGGTAATCGTTCACCCCCCTCCAACCTCTCTGCGGTCGCCCTCGCGAGGGGGGAGAGCTTTAAACTTTCCCCCGTGGGTGGGGGGACGCGAAGCGGGGGGGTGGGGAGTGAATGGTTACCCTGGGAGAGGGGAAGGATTTTCATTCTCGTTGTCGTCCCGATAGGGGCCGTTGCACTCCTGGTTTA
>CAYWSS010000428.1:0-5477 GCA_964460505.1 uncultured Caldilineaceae bacterium
GCTTAGGTGGCTCGGTCGGAGACCGGCCACAGCACCAGGTTTACTGAACCTGTACGTCTGAAATAATTAACAATTCACAATTAATTGTTCACCATTCACAATTTTTCAAGGAGTGTAGGCAAAATCCATCTTGTTGCTTTTTTGTTACCTTATTTATTAGTTTGATGCGTATGGGGTGAGGGGGGTGGGAGTGAACGATTACGCCCCAAAAGTAAAATACCCCCAAACCGCCGGCAATTTGGCCCGAACAAACTAACAGTTTGTTCTACAATTTGGGGTCGTCTCCAATCTCTATAACCAGGCCGTCGCGGGCCATCATTACCGTAGTGCCGGAGCCTGCGGCTGCCTCTGCGGCTGCCGCCGCCATTCCGTTCAACATATCATCGTCGTGCTCCGGGTCGTGATGAAATAAAATAACCGTCTTTACCCCGGCCCGCACCGCCAGCGACACAGCTTCCAGATGAGTGCTGTGCCCCCACCCCCGCCGATCCTTTTGTTCATCCGGCGCAAACTGGGCATCCAGTATCCACAAATCTGCGCCTTGCGCCAATTCCACCAGCCGAGTGTCAAACTCTGCTTTTCCGGCCTCGTGATCTGTCGCGTAAACAATTACATTTTGGCCGTACCGGATGCGATAGGCCAGCGTAAAAGCGGGATGATTTGTTTGCGCGGGTTGCACCTGAAAATCTGCAATTGACATTCCGGAATCCGGAATCCGGATGTAAGTGAGTTTGGCAGCAACATTTTGCACCCCTTTGTGGGGCGAATAATTTGAGGTAAACAGGCGTTCAACGCTGGATTGAAGATCATCGGTAGAGTTTCCGTAAAAAGAAGGGGCTAATACGCAATACGGATGTTATTCAGGAAAAAATTTTTTTGGACATCTATAATCAGGCATAAACCGGGTCTATTCACCGTAATATTCCGGGTACAGCTTTTCTCTGCAATCCGGGCAGATACCGTGGGTAAATTCCACATCCGAACGGGTCTCGATATAGGCTTCAACCTTCTGCCAAAAGCCTTCATCGTCCCGAATATTCTTGCAATTGGCGCAAATGGGAACCATTCCTTTGAGGGTTTTGATGTTATTCAGGGCGTCCTGTAACTGGGCGTTTTTTGTTTCAAGGTTTTCCTGCAAATTCCTGATAGTTAAGTGGGTGTTGATTCTGGCTAATACTTCCTCAACCTGAAAAGGTTTGGTAACGTAATCTACACCCCCAACCTTAAATGCCTCAACCTTGTCTGTAACCTCGTTTAAGGCGCTGATAAAAATTATGGGGATGTTGCGTGTCTTTTCATCGGCCTTAAGCTGCCGGCAGACCTCATAACCGTTCATGTCCGGCATATTTATATCCAGCAGAATGAGGTCCGGCAGGGCGGCTTGAGTGGCGGCAATAGCCAGTTTGCCGTTGGGTATGGGTCTGACTTCATATCCGTGGCGGCCCAACATTTTGGACAGTAGACGCAGGTTGGCCGGGGTGTCGTCAACAATTAATATGTTTCCTGCCGGCACGGTTACATCACGGTTACTCATTACTGTTCTCCTGCCTGCTCAATTAAGGTCAAAATCTTGTCGTAGTCAAAGTTGCCAATTAATTCGGCCAGGGCATTGGCCAAGGGATCGTTGTGCTGCCTGATTTGTTCAACAATGGCCAGCATCCGGTTAAAATTTCCCTGAACCGTGGCTTGTTTTAAATCGGCCACCAGGTTGGCGGGGAGCGTTGACAATTGACTTGGGACAAGAATATTCTCAGTAACATTCTGAGCTTGCCGCCCCACAGCCCGAGAGTCTTCTTTATACAGATATTTAACGCCCAGATGCCTGGCCATTTTTTCAAAAACTTCGCTTTCCTTAAATGGTTTGCTGACAAAGTCATCACAACCCGCGGCCAGCACCCTGGCTCGCTTTTCGGCAAAAACGCTGGCAGTTAAGGCAATGATAAGGGTTGATTGCCCGGCCAGGGTAGATTTTATCTGCCGGGTGGCCTCATACCCATCCATCACCGGCATCCGCAAATCCATCCAGATTAGATGGGGCTGCCACGCTTCCCACTGCTGCACGGCTTCCCGGCCGTTGGTGGCCTCAGACACTTCAAATCCAACGGTTTTCAACAGCGTTACCAACAGCTTTCTGCTTTCAAACTTGTCCTCTACCACCAACACCCGATAACGGGGTTGGTCGGGCAAAAGTCTAACCACACGTTGATATTGTTGTTGGCAGATAACCTCTGCGGCCTCTGATAATTCCAGAGGTATATCAAACTTAAATCTGGTTCCGTGGCTCACACTGCTTTCAACGGTAATTTCTCCATCCATTAAACGAACAAATTGCCGGCTAATAGCCAGCCCCAAACCGGTGCCGCCTTGCAGGCTGCGCCCAATTTCTGTTTGCACAAAAGGTTCAAACAACTTGCCCAGTTCTGCCGGGGCAATGCCGACGCCGGTGTCTTCTACTGCAAAATGCAGAATGATGAATGGTAAATGATGAATCAAAGGCTGAAGTTCATCATTCGCGTAAAGCGTTCTGCCTTCACGCGAGGTGTTTATGCCTACCCTTAACGTCACGCTGCCTTTTTGGGTAAACTTGATGGCGTTGTTTAGTAAATTTATTAACACTTGCCGCAATTTTCCCTCATCGGCATAAAGAAATTGAGGCAGGTCCGGCGCGAGGTCAAAAGCAAGCGCCAACCCTTTTTCTGTGGTGCGCAACTGAAACATCGCTTCCAGACTGTTCAGGAGATGATACAAATCAAAGTTTTTCTTATCCAGCGTGGTGCGTCCGGCTTCAATTTTAGACATTTCCAATATATCGTTTATCAGCCCCAGCAAATGCTCGCCGCTGCGGCCAATTACCGTCAAATAATCTTGCTGCTCGGCTGTAATGCTGGTATTGCGGCGCATTAATTGGGCAAATCCAAGAATGGCGTTAAGTGGTGTCCTGAGTTCATGGCTCATATTGGCCAAAAAAATACTCTTGGCTTGATTAGCAGCCTCAGCGGTCTCTTTGGCATGCTGCACCTCTGCAAACAGACGGGCGTTTTCAATAGCAATGGCCGCCTGGTTGGCAAATACCTGCAAGACCTGCACATCTTCTTTGTTATACACGCCGGCTTTATAATTATCCACCGTTAAAACCCCCAGCGCCCTGTCACCGGTAAGCAGGGGGGCAGCCATCCAGCATTTAGTCCGCGCGTCTGCTGCTTTTACGTCCCAGTGGGGGTCGGCAGCCACATCGGGCGTAATTATTGGGTGTTGGCTCTTAAATACCAGCGCAGTCCGAATATTACTGGTGACCGGTATTTGGTAGCCAATAAACCGATCATCTATCCCTACGCCGCCGGTAAGAAGCAGGTTATTGTTGTTCAGCAAAAACAGGCCGGCGCTATCATACTGAACAACCCGGCGTATCTGGTTTAAAATTTGGGTGATGACCGTATCCGGATCGATGCTGCTATTGAGCACCACGGCAACTTCGCGCAAGCTTTCGGCCATTTGCCGGTGCCGTTGCTCTTCACTAAACAGGCGCGCGTTTTCGATGGCAATGGCGGCCTGGGCCGCAAAGGACATAGCCAACCGGCCATGGAGTTTGGTGTAGAAACCGCGGGTTTGTTTATCCAGAGCAATCATGCCGGTCAGTTTGTCTCCAAATAACAGGGGCACCCCCAACCAGGAAGTAATTTCGGCCGGGGCGTGCAGGTCGCTCCTGAATTCATCATAATCGGCGGCGGCATTTTCCAAAATCAGGACGCTTCTGGCTTCAACAACCCGTCGATTGGGGTTGTCATCGGCCGTAATGTCAAACTTTACCCCAACGATCTCCTCCAGGTTGGGAAAGCCCACCCCGCCAATAATTTTCATATAATTTCCTTTAAGCTGCTGGACCGAAGCGCTGTCGTAGGGCACTACTTTTTGCAATTCACTCAAAATTAACTCCAGAACAGATTGTAAATTGAGGGTTTTGCCCAAGGCCAGGGTGGCCATTCGCAGCGTTTCGGCCAATTCACGTTGTTCCCGCTCGGCCTCAAATAAACGCGCGGTTTCAACAACTATGGCGGCTTGATTAGCCAGCGCTTCCAGCAAGTCGACATCCTGTCCGGTAAAATTCGGTTCATCAGACCGATTAATTGCGGTCAGCGTGCCAAAGATGTTTTCCTGATAGCGCAGGGGCACCACAATTACTGAGCCGCCGTTTGTATCGATGCGCCGTTTTGCTGTTTGTTCATTTTCTCTTGGGTCAACCCTGTCTTTGGGCGAAATAGCCGGCTTCATTTCTCGCATGACCCAGCCGGTTAACCCGGCCTGCATCTCGGCAAAACTGGTGCGAACCAGCCTTTCTGTGTGAGAGCCGCCCGTTACAAATTGTTCTATCACCCCGGCTTTCATATCAAACGTTACCAACAGCACCCGGTCGGCGCCAACGGCTTCGGCCACGCTATCGACCACGGTTTGCAGGGCGTCGGGCAGGCTTTGCACGGCAGTCAGCGCACGGCCGGCCCGGTACAGCGCTTTGGTCCTGGCCAGCGTTGCCCGGGTTTGTTTAAGAAGCCGGGCCTGGGTTTCTTCTGCCTGTTTAAGCTCGGTAATGTCAAGAAACATCACCGCCATTCGGCCCGGAACGGTTTGAAACGCGTAAACATTATACGCGCCTTTAATTCTGTTATCACCATAATAAAAATCTGTGGTTTGCCAGGGGATGCCTTTGGCAGCAGCTAAACGATAACGGTTTGGCGCCTCGGTTTCGGCCAGTGGGGGAAACGCTTCTTCAATGGTTTTTCCAATAAGTTGTTGGTTAGAGATACCGGTAATACGGTCTGCCGCCGGATTGCTGTCAATTAAAATTAGCCGCCCATTCGTTTTAAGTTCGTACAGATACATGCCCATGGGCGAAGATTGAATAATAGTGCGAAAGCGTTCCTCACTTTCCCACAGGGCCTGGGTGCGCTCAACAACAATCCGCTCAAGATGTTTGTGGTGTTTAATTGGTTCAGCATTGGTCAATAGAGAAGCATTGCCCGTTGTTTCCAATTCAGCCACACGCCGGCGCAGTTCAGTCAGTTCGGCTACCAATTGCGCTTTGGATTTTTGTTCGTCAATCAATGGCTTGCCTTCTTGATTGGGCGCAGACACTCTCGCCTCCCAGTCAATAATCTGCCACGAATTAACACAGATTAACCCGAAAAAAGAAAATTAATTAGTGAAATTCGTGTCGCAGGTTCGTGGCAAAAATAGCCAACATTGCCCTTGGGAGTTGAGAAGGAATTGCGCCCTTCTTGATTATCGTTATTTTACCTGTTCTACCAATTTTAAAATCTGGCCGTAAGCAAAATTGTCCGCCAGGGCGGCCAGGGCACCGGCCAGAACCGGGTCCTGTTCACGAATTTGCTCAATAATAACCAGCATTTGATTTAAGTTACCCTGCACCGTTTTTGCTACAAGTTAAGAAAAGAAAGGAATTGTCAAATCTAAAAACCAACATA
>CAYWSS010000429.1:0-5464 GCA_964460505.1 uncultured Caldilineaceae bacterium
GGCGAGAATCATTTGTTAATTATTCATTGTTAATTTGCGGCTTGCCGCGCTATGAGATACTCGTTCCAATTATTCAACCGGAACAGGTAAGCTGCCAAATTAACCCGGCCAAACATCGGGTTTCAGTTTCACGGCCTGTGGTCGCTGTAACCGGCGGAGGGAGCAGGTGAACAGTTATTATGCAGTTCCGCAAAACTCGGCAGGTTACAAGTGGCCGGCACTTTGGGTACTTTAATTTACCTGATGGCTTTTGCGGTATTGCGTAATTATGGTTCAAGCCCAGACCGTTTCCAGCCGGGACAGATAGCAAAGACTCACCCTTACGACATTACAAAATAAAACTGAGTATTGTGGATAACCATTGAATAACTGTGGATAAGTAGGGCTAAATGGGGATAACTTTTTATATTTTTAAGATATTGATTTTTTTTCGTTCTTTTTGACCACAATATATTGGTTAAAAATTTACTTCCTACCCTAGATATAGACTCACAGGGTGGATGCTACATTTGACAAATTATATTCAATTTACCTATCCTTTTTATCCAGAATTTCTCCCCATGCGGCATCCACATAAAAAAGCCCAAATTTTCCCAACATCTTTGTAAGCCAAATGTTCTCCCACTAAATGTAGGGCTAACTATCGGACAAATTTTCCCTTATCCACATATCCACAGGCCCTACTATATATTACTAATTATTAATTTAAAACAAGCATAACCATGTGAATAACTTTATTCTATTTTACCAAATGACGATTGTCGTCATTTGAGGTATAATAGCCTATGTGTCTTCTCAAAAAGTAGGGGGAGTCACCCTTCGCCAAGCTCAGGATACACACCCTGAACCAGGTTCAGGGTGTGTATCCCCGGATTATTGAAAAGATACTACCCTATCCTCCTGAACACCTTTCACCTGGAACGACACTATGCGCCTACGATGGTGGGTTTTACTTTCCCTTGGTCTGGCAGCTCTCAGTTTTGGAGCTTTATATTACGTCATATTTTATATTTGGCCGAACGCGAATGACATTTTGGCAGCGCCTCAAATGCTGGTTTTATTATTGTTGTTTTTGGCGGCTGGTTCGGCCTCCATTCCTTTTATTGGGTACTTGAATTACCGATTTGCAACATCCGGCTGGTTGAGCCGCGATAGAATGCGGCTCATCAGACAAGGAAGTTGGTGTGGCCTTTTGGCCGTTGTGCTGGCCTATCTACAGCTTGTCAGAGCATTAAACCTGGTTATTTCTCTTGTACTGGCCGCTGTTTTTATGTTGATTGAACTGTTTTTTTTAACACGGGAATAAGCAATGCAATCCAAACTGCGTAACCTGCCCAGCATTGATAAACTGCTTCAAACCGAGCGGCTAACTGCTCTCGTCAAGTTGCACGGGCATCAAATGGTTGTTGAGGCTGCCCGCGCCCAGCTGGATGTTGCCCGCCGGCAGATTGTGGCTGGCGCCCTGGCCCAATCCCTCATTGAGTTAACTCAGGCCGTTGCCACTCGCATTTCTGCCGAAACCCGGCCATCGTTGCAGCCGGTAATCAATGCCACCGGAGTCATTGTGCATACCAATCTGGGCCGCGCCCTGCTGAGCCGGCGGGCCAGAGAGTCCATGGTTCAGGCCGCATCATCCTACTCCAATTTGGAATACAACCTGAAGGCCGGCGCGCGCGGCTCTCGCTATATACACGCTGCCGATTTGTTGTGCCGCCTGTCCGGGGCAGAGGCTGCGGTGGTGGTTAACAACAACGCCGGGGCGGTGGTTTTGGCCTTAACCGCGCTGGCCAAAGGGGCACAGGTTATCATCAGTCGCGGCCAACTGGTTGAAATTGGCGGTGGGTTTCGGGTGCCGGATATTATGGTTCAATCCGGTTGCAAATTGGTCGAGATTGGAACCACCAATCGCACCTATGTCAAAGATTACGAGCAGGCTATTACCCCTGAAACGGGCATGCTGCTCTCTGTTCATTCCAGTAATTATCTGATTAGCGGGTTTACCACACAGCCTTCCCTGGTTGAGTTAGCCCGGCTGGCCCGGCAAAACAACATTCCATTTATGGAAGACCTTGGTTCTGGTACCTTGCTGGACACCACTCCCTACGGGCTGGCTCACGAACCGACTATTCAGGAAAGCATTGCCGCCGGGGTTGATGTCGTAACCGCCAGTGGAGACAAATTACTGGGAGGCCCTCAAGCCGGGCTTATTTTTGGCAAAAAGAAATTCATTGACAATTTGAAGGAACATCCCCTTATTCGGGCACTGCGGGTAGATAAAACCACGCTGGCCGCGCTGCAAGCCACCCTGTTAGCCTACCTGGAAAACAAGGCAGTTGACGAAATACCGGTGTGGCGCATGATTTCCACAGAAGTTGATGAGTTGGAAAAACGAGTGCAGCAGTGGCTATCATCCCTGCTCAACCAGCCCCAATTGGGTGAAATTCCAATGCAGGTTGTCGATACCCATTCAACCGTTGGGGGAGGCAGTTTGCCCGGTCAAACCTTGCCAACAAAAGCGCTCGCTATCTCTGTTAACTCGGCAGATGCGCTGGCCGAAAGGCTGCGCTTTGGCCCGCAAATGCCTCCGGTTATTGGCCGTATAGAAAAGGACCAATTTCTACTCGATCCCCGGACTGTGCTGCCGGAACAGGACCAGGCCTTGATTGATGCCGTTTCTCACGGCATTTCCGGCCACTAATCTGCTATGGGAATGTTTTACATTGTCCCCACCCCTCTGGGCAATCTGGAAGATATTACCCTGCGGGCGCTGCGGGTATTGAGAGAAGTCTCGTTAATTGCCACCGAAGATACCCGAACCACGGGCAAGCTGCTCAAACATTTTGATATTCGCTGCCCGATGGTCAGTTATTTTGAACACAGCCGGCAATCACAGATTGCACACATCTTGGAGGCGTTGGAGCAGGGAGATGTTGCCCTGGTTTCAGAGGCCGGAACGCCACTGCTTTCCGACCCCGGCTATAAATTGGTGCAAGCCGTTATTAAACAGGGAAGCACCGTGGTTCCTTTGCCCGGCCCCAGCGCCCTCACCACTGCCCTGTCCGCCGGCGGATTGCCCACGGACAGCTTTCTCTTTTTGGGTTTTTTGCCCCGAAAATCCGGCGAACGGCGGCGAACCCTGAGCGGTGTAGCCGGGCAACCGGTCACGCTGATTTTCTTCGAATCGCCGCATCGGATTGTGCCCACCTTGGCCGATATGGTTGATATTTTTGGCGCAGAGCGTTCAATTGCCGTATGCCGGGAACTGACCAAAATACACGAGGAAATCTGGCGGGGCACGCTGACTGCCGCCCAACAAGAATGGAACAAGCGGAAACCACGGGGGGAATTTACGCTGGTGGTTAGCGGCGCCCCCCCCTCCAAAAAATGGAATGAATCCGAGGTAAAATCCGCTTTGTTGGTTGCGCTTTCTGCCGGTGATTCTGCAAAAGATGCAGTTAAACAGGTTACCCGTGAGAGCGGTTGGCCAAAACGCCAAATCTATCAATTGGCTCAATCCCTTAAAGAAGCGACCAAACAGGAGTAAATTTGTGGCAATTTCAAGAAGCGATGCGCGAGAACTATCGAAAAAATGTACAGAAATGGGAGCCAGAGTTCTACGCGGGACCCTGACGATTGAGGCAAACGGGATGAGAATTGGAGAAAATGATCTGGCCGCGTGGTTGGCCGCCAATGCCGGCAAGGAAATTATTTTGGTAGCTGCGCCGGTGGGTAAAAGCGTGGTGGATCATGATATAAAAACGTGTTACACCTGTGGTAGAGAGTTTAAGGGCAATTCCTGCCCCCATTGCGCCGAAGTTCGCGCTCGCTTACGTGGATTTTAGGTGTCATCTCAAATTGTAGCAGGAGCGACGCCACTCGGATTACTGAGAATGTACGAATTTAGCTTGTTAAGGAACGAGAATTAATTAAGGAATGGCGCGTAAATAACTTACCCAATTAAGGCGGCAACATATTGCGTATTGCGTACTCCGTAAAGAGCAAAATTATACGCAATACGCAATGCCAGGAATGGGGAAGTTAATTAATTCTCATTCCTAAATGTTCCCTTTGAGCAGTAAAAAAAGGGTGAATAGTAAATTATTGCCGGTAAAACATGTCTTGAGCGTAACCGAAAGAATCATCACCGTCAGCCTCAGGAACATCTAAAAAACAGTTTATACGCAATACCGCAAAAGCCATCAGGTAAATTAAGGTGACAGTGCCGGTCACTTGTAACCTGCCGAGTTTTGCGGAACTGCCATTTATCATTTTTTTGAACAAAAGGGAACAGTTATTTAATCCCGACTCCTAAAGAACCATGGGGGAATAATGACTGATTTTGGGAAGATGCTAGTAACTTCTGAAATGATGGAAAGAGGGGAAAAACCGCTTCTTTTTACCGGCGGGGCCTGCAATATTCAGGGCTTGACCGGCCCCGTCCGTAATCCGGGCCGAGACCCGCTGGCCCACTGGCTCGATGAAAACGGCTGGTCCTATTTTGACCCGCAAATTCACCCCACCACCCACGGTCGAGACTACATTTGGGGCATTGATGCCCCCCAGGAGAAAAAGGCGCGAGAGCAAGCCCGGCTCCGGGTGTATGAAGTTACGGCCACGACAATTGCAGCCATCACAATTATGGAAATTATGGACGATGCCCGCTTGGGCCGGCAGAGCATCGTTTGGTTTAACGAAGGTATAACATTTTCTCCGGTGGGATTGGGCGATAGAGACCAGCTAAAAAATAATCCGGCCCTGCGGGAAAAGGTGGGTGAAACGGTATTTTCGCATTTGCTGGCTTATGTTAATGCCGGCCGCCAGTTGCGAAATGAGCTCCCCCTGCTTCTAAGTGATTGCCCGCACATTATATTTGTGCATAGCTTTGATGAGTTACAAACCGCCACCGATTTCCTTCTTGCCTCATAACGCAGCAAAGCCGCACCCAAAATTTTAACCCCAGACGCGAAGCGCCCGGAGAATTCACAAAGAACAACTTTGAGAACTCTGCGCCTGTTTTGCGCCCTCTGCGTTAAGAAAATTTTCGCGCAATGCCCAATTTTGCAACACAAACAGCGTGGAAGACTCTCGCCCTCTCAAAAATACCCCTGATCGCTTAACATCCTTATAAATCCTTATTTAAGACCATTCTCCTATGGAAAAACCGGGGGGACTCCCTCATACTCAAAATAAAGAAGGTGCTTAAATTGAATCATATCTTACAAGCAAAAGAGGGATAAATGAGCGGACTGATGTCTAGAATCTTAATAGCCGATCCCGACCCCGATGTTGGCAGGACATTAAAACTATATTTTGAAGCAAGCGGCCATGAGGTGCAATTAATAGAAGTGGCGCGAGAACTGGTTTCCCGCGCCCCGCCGGCGGAGCGGGTTCGAATCATCCGCCACGGCCCAAGCGCGCGCGCCATGCGGCACCGAGTGTCACGGGCGCCCGCAGGCGCTGCGAC
>CAYWSS010000430.1:0-5461 GCA_964460505.1 uncultured Caldilineaceae bacterium
TTATCAACGCGCGCAGCCTCGCACAGGGGTGCCAGCATCATCCCGTTCCAGGCGGTGAGTGTTTTTTCATCTCTGCCGGGTTTAATGCGTTGTGCCCGGGCTTTAAATAATTTAAGCTTGCTGCGGTGCAGTAGGTTGTTCAGGGCTGCGATAGAAAGATTAAATTCACCGGCAACCTGGTCGAGGGGGGTGGGGATGTTGAGGATTGATTTGCCCTCAAAATTGCCACCGGGCTTAACATCGTAGGCGGCGCAAAAAATTTCTGCATCTTCGCAACCCAAAACCGCGCGCGCTTCCTCCGGAGTCCAGATAAAAAACTTGCCTTCTTTACCTTCACTGTCTGCATCCTGGGTAGAATAGAAACCACCACCGGGATCGGTCATCTCGCGAACGACGTAATCAAGCGTTTCCTCTACAATTTTTCGATAGAAAGGTTTGCCGGTCAGTTGGTAAGCGTGCAGATACACCCGGGCCAGCAGCGCGTTATCGTACAGCATTTTTTCAAAATGGGGCACCAGCCATACCGCATCGACGGAGTAGCGGTGAAACCCGCCGCCAAGCTGGTCGTACATCCCGCCGTGGGCCATCTTAAGCAGGGTCAGCTCAATTAATTGCAGCGTGTGCGGATTTTTGGTGCGGTGGTACGAGCGCAGCAAAAAATCATAAATAATAGGCTGCGGAAATTTGGGAGCGCCGCCAAAACCACCGTTTACCTTGTCAAAATTTCTGCCAATATTAAGTAAGGCGGTGTCGAGAATGTCCGCATTAAGCGAATCCCCCTGGTTTAAAGGGATGCTGCCCTGAATGCGGGCCACCAGGACTTGTCCGTTGCTTGTTACATCTTCTGTCTGGTTGTGATAGGCGTGAGAAATGCTCACCAGCACCTGGTCGAAGCTGGGGAGTCCGTGGCGGGGGGTGGGTGGATAGTAGGTGCCACCGTAAAATGGCGCGCCTTCAGGGGTTAAAAATACACTCATTGGCCAGCCGCCCTGCCCGGTCATAATTACCACAGCTTCCATGTAAATTGAGTCGAGGTCGGGACGTTCTTCGCGGTCAACCTTAATATTCACAAAATGCTCGTTCATGATGCCGGCGGTTTTTTCATTTTCAAAACTTTCGCGCTCCATAACGTGGCACCAATGACAGGCCGAATAACCGATGCTCAGGAAGATGGGTTTATTTTCAACTCTGGCTTTTGTTAACGCCTCTTCTCCCCACGGGTACCAATCCACGGGGTTGTTGGCATGTTGCAGCAAATAAGGGCTGCTTTCCTGAGCTAAACGGTTGGGCATATAACCCTCCTTTTTTCTAAAAACCACCATAAAAATTCGAGGGAAAGTATAGCAGTAAAGACAAACCTTGTAAACTAATGCGTCCATTTGGGCCTTTTTTTGCTTTTAGGTACACTCAATGAAGGCAGTTCCGCAAAACTCGGCAGGTTACAAGTGCCCGGCACTTAAAATATAGATACAGGTCTACTTTCAGTGGCCCTAAAAGTGCCGGTTACTTTTATTTACCTGATGACTTTTGCGGTATTGCCAATAAAGTATCCCCCGACAATTTTTGTCAGAGCTATTTTTTATGGAATTCTGACTGAACGGGAACGGAGGGGTGCGTTGGTGAATCTGCCAAAAAAGTGAAGTACACCCGGAACGGAGGTAAATTTTGGCAAAAAATCTGTGGGCGCTGTTAATGCAGCCGTTGGGATTAGTAGCTGGATTGTCCATGATGCTTTCGGCCTGTAACCTGGAAATTGGCGTTAGCCAACCTCAACCGCCGCTGCCAACTATTGTGGCGGTCACACCTACTGTTACCCCATTACCGCCCACCCCAACAGCGGCTCCTGCCCCTGCAACCGTTTCAGAGGAATCACCCGGCGCCACACCCGCGCCCAAAACTGAAAGGGAAGCGGCGCCGGCCAACCCGGAGACATCCGGCAACAATAGCGCAGAAGAAACTGCTCCTCAGAAAACCCCAACCCGGACACCTTCTCCGGAACCAGAGGTTGTTCCCACAGAAATTCCCCCGACGCCCGCCCCGCCTCCCCTCAATTCAGTTAATATTGGGCTGGACCCGGTGGCCGGCGGCTTTACCCGGCCCGTGTATGTGACGCACGCCGGAGATAGCTCCGGGCGTTTGTTTATTGTGGAGCAGCCGGGTCGAATTCAGATTGCAAAAGACGGTGTGGTGAATTCAACGCCATTTTTAGATATTACCGCTATTGTCGGCAGCGACGCCAATGAGCAGGGGTTACTGAGCGTGGCCTTTCATCCGGATTATGCTGCAAACGGTCTGTTTTTTGTAAACTATACCAACAAACAGGGGGACACCGTAATTGCCCGTTACCGCGTATCAGAGAACCCCGATGTGGCCAATGCCACCAGTGAAAAAATCCTGATGACCATCGGACAACCTTACGCCAACCACAACGGGGGGCACATTCTGTTTGGCCTGGACGGCTATTTATATATAGGCATGGGTGATGGTGGCGCCGCCAACGATCCTCAAGACCGGGCCCAAAATTTGGGCGGGCTGTTGGGAAAAATCTTAAGAATTGATGTTGACAATGCCGACCCGTACGGTGTGCCAACAACCAATCCATTTGTAGAAAACAGTCAGGCCCGGCCTGAAATCTGGTCTTACGGCTGGCGTAACCCCTGGCGGATGGCTTTTGACCCGATGACCGGGGATATGACCGTGGCTGATGTGGGCCAGAATCAGTACGAAGAAGTTAACGTAGAACCGGCCGGTACCGGCGGGGGTCAAAATTACGGCTGGCGGTTAATGGAAGGGCTTCACTGCTTTAACCCCGGCCAGTGTGATCCGGCCTCGCTTGGGGTGGCCTTGCCGCTTACTGAGTATGACCATAATTTGGGCTGTTCGATAACCGGGGGGTACGTGTATCGGGGGACACAATTTTCTCAATTGGCCGGTATCTATTTTTATGGCGATTATTGCACCGGCACAATTTGGGGCTTACGGCACGAGACTGACCAAAGTTGGTCTCAAGCTGAATTGCTGTCAAGCGATGCAAATATCAGTTCTTTTGGACAGGATGAGGCCGGTGAACTTTATTTAATTGACCATCAGGGCGAGATTTTTCATCTGGTACTCCAATAAACGGTGTAGCGCAACAGTACTTTATTCATCGTTGACAGGTATTTTAGCCGGTGTTATACTAGATTATGTAATTAAAATCCCCCGGCCACTGAGAAATAATTAACCAGAACCAGTACTTGTTTTTTATAATACAACATTCTTCGGCAGAAAATTCAAGAAAGTACAAGGGCGATGTACAAATATAGTTGTCGCAAATGCCCAATAAGAAATCGTTGCATTGATGAAAGCAGCAATGCAGACAGCATCAGGGTGATGATTCGCCGCGCATTTGAAGCGCGGACCGATACCTTGGCAACGTGGGGCCGGCTTCAAAAAAATTGTTTGCTGGTAAAAGCTGAAAAAGAAAAGCGAAAGAAAACTTCTCCGTTAAGTGATCGGTTACAAGCCGTACGGGCCAGCAAAGAAGCTGCTATTGATGCTCAGGAAGCAGTGTCTGAAGATGAAAGGCCCAAAAAAGAGCTGCGCCGCCTGCCTCCTAAAAAACAGCAATCAAAGCAGCCCCCTATGCCCGATTACCTTCAGCCGGTAGCGCCGCCCCCCAAGCGGCCAACCCGGCCTTTAAGACGCCTCAGCAGCAGCACCCGATGGGACCCCACCGATGGGCCGGAACTGTACTGGCTTACCATAGAAAGCACCAAACGTCACATTATTCTGCCCGAAGATGGGGGGTTTATTTTTGGGCGGTTCGACCCTAATGTGGGTATTCCTCCCGATATTGATTTAACCCACGAAGATCGGGATATGCATCTGGTCTCTCGCCGGCATGCCTCAGTTTTTGCCAAAGACGGGCAGCACACCGTTGAAGATTTGGGCAGTAAATCCGGAGTGTATTTAAACGGAACCAAAATAGATTACGGTCCTTCGCGCCCTCTGGAATCTGGGGATTCCATCAGGATAGGCGGTCTTAAGCTGGTGTACGACCGGGTACCGGCCTCGGTATTACAAAAGGCCAAATCCAGGCAGATTCGCCACGTGTTAAAAGTGACGCCAACGGGCCGGAAAATAGCCCTTGAAACCGGAGAAAGCGCGGTTATTGGTAGAGCCGATGCTCGTGTTAATTTTGTGCCTGATGTTGATTTAAGTCATGATGGCGATGTTACCCGGCTTGTTTCACGTCGCCATGCCCTCATCCAATGGCAAAACGGCCAGCCTCATATTGAAGATCTGGGCAGTGGTTTTGGTACGCGTTTACGTGGCGATCTGCTGTCACTCGGACAATCGCGGCCGCTCGTGCCCGGTGATCATATCTGGTTGGCCGGGTGTGTGGTGGCGTACGATATAGAAATATAAGGAGATACAACCAATGACACAAGACCCTGTACCTGAACTGGATGAAACCGCTAATGTAATTGTTTGGCCCACCGATAAAAAAGAGATGATCTATATCCCGGGTGGAACGCTGGCCATGGGTGGAAATAGTGGGGATTCAACCTACCAACCCAGGCATAAGGTAGAGGTTGCCGATTTCTATTTGGATCGATGGCCAATTACAAATCACGAATATAAGAAATTTGTAGATGCCACAGAACACCCTGTACCCAATTACAGCGTAAGCTGGTGCGACACAGATGCGTACAACTGGGACCCTGAAACAAAAGTTTATCCAGAGGGTAAAGCCGACCACCCCGTGGTGCTAGTCACCTGGGCCGATGCTATGGCCTATGCGGCCTGGGCCGGTAAACGCCTGCCCACTGAAGCTGAATGGGAATGTGCTGCTCGTGGTTTGGCAAGTCGCCGGTATCCCTGGGGAGATGATTTTGAGGCCGAACGTTGTAACTGCAAAGAATCCGGATTAGGTCAAACCAGTCCAATTGGTTATTTTTCGCCCAATGGAGATACGGCGGAGGGTATCATTGACATGGTTGGCAACGTCTGGGAGTGGACTAACAGCCTCTTTCGCCCTTACCCCTATGATCCCGATGACGGCCGTGAAAGCCGTGATGCGGCGGGCTTCAGGGTTTTGCGTGGGGCATCCTGGGTTAACGACTCTAATGTGGCCCACAACCTATCCCGGCTGGATGGGGATTTTCTGTTTTACAACAATGTAGGCTTCCGCTGCGCAGCATCACCGGAGTAGTAATGCCGAAGAGGAAAGAAAAAGGCCCGAGGGATTCCCGCCGGGCCTTTTTGGTTTCCAATTAACCACGGTGCCACTTGTAACCGTTCACCCCCCTCCCTCATTTGCGCCCCCCAGAAATCAGGGGGAGGCTTTTAAACTTCCCCCCCCCGTTGGCGGGGAGAAGCGAAGCGAGGGGGTAGAGGTGAACGGTTACTGCCACTTTGGCTTAGTTCTAAGTCAAGTTCTAATTGACGGGTGTAGCATTTGGGCCTTGGGCCCTTT
>CAYWSS010000431.1:0-5455 GCA_964460505.1 uncultured Caldilineaceae bacterium
GCTCAGCGACACGGCGCCGGGGGGCTGAATTTTGATTTTGGCGATGGGCGCCGGCAGGCATACGTGGCGGGTGAAGGCTTACGGCGATACGTGGCGGTGGCGGGCAACACGTGGCAACTGGAAACGGCTCGTCCCGGGGGGCAGCGACGAGGCCCCGCAGAGGCCGCTGTCGAAGAGGGTCGCCTATCGGCGGCAATGCCCGGCCTGGTGCTCGATGTGCCGGTTACAGTGGGCGATGCGGTAAATCGCGGTGAGACGGTAGTGGCGCTGGAAGCGATGAAAATGGAATTGCGGTTGACTGCCCCGTTTGATGGGCACGTGAGCCACATCCATTGCGCCGCCGGGCAGGTGGTCGGGCAGGGGCAGGTGCTGGTTGAGATTGAGGCCGACAGGGAGCAGGGGAGTAAGGGAGCAGGGGAGTAAGGGAGCAGGGGAGTAAGGGAGCAGGGGAGCAGGGGAGCAGGGGAGTAAGGGAGCAGGGAGCTTATTTGCTCATTTGCTCTCGCGCTAACACCCGTTGCGCGGCGCGAACCATTGGCATATCGACCATTTTGCCGTGCAGTTCAAATGCGCCGGCGCCGGCGGCTTGATGCTCGGCATAGGCTCGAATCAGGTGTCTGGCCCGTTCAATTTCCTGCGGGGAGGGGGCAAACGCGCGATTAATGATCTTGACCTGGCGGGGGTGAATGGCCATTTTTCCGTCGTACCCCAGTTGCCGGGCAAACGCAGCTTCTTCTTCCAGACCCGCGACATCATTCAAATCCACAAATACCATATCAATGGCTTGCAGCTTGTAGGCCGCCGCCGCCGTTACTACGGCGCTGCGGGCAAACAACACCTCTTGCCCTGCTCTGGTGCGCACGGCCCCAATATCCCCGGCCAAATCCTCGGCCCCAAACATCAACGCTGCAAGGCGGCGGCTGGATTGGGAAATCTCCTTTAAATTCATAATTCCGCGGGCGGTTTCAATCACCGGCAGCAGCCGGATTGCGCCCAGTTGCCAGCCCCGGGCGCGTTCAGCTGTGGCCAGGGTGCGGCTTACTTCCTGAATTTGTTCGGCGGCCTCAACTTTGGGCAGCACGTACCCGTCGGGCCGGGCGTTGATGGTAGCTTCCACGTCTGCGGCAAACAGGCCGGTAGCCACCGGGTTGACCCGCACCAGTCGTTCGCGGGGGCCAAACTCCAGCGTTTCCAAGGCTTCAACCACCGTGCGCCGCGCTGCGTCTTTTTGGTTGAGCGCCACGCCGTCTTCCAAATCCATCACAATGCTGTCAACATCCAGGTGCAATGCTTTGCTGATTTTGCGCAGGCTGTCGCCGGGCATAAACAAAACCGACCGCCTGGGGAATTTTACCTGTTGCTCCGCCATTTTTATCCCCTTCGCTTAAGTATCAGCGCCGCGCGTTCAAACTCAATCACCACCGTGCCGTCCTGGTTTCGACCGGTGTGCCGGAAGCGCACAATGCCCCGGTCCGGTTTGGATTTCGATTCCCGTTTGTCCAGTATTTCTGTTTCCATATAGAGGGTGTCGCCGTGAAACATAGGGTGCGGGTGGTTGACGCGCTCGTAACCCAAATTGGCTACCAGCGTGCCTTCGGTTAAATCAGTCACGGTGAGGCCCACGGCGAGGCCCAGCGTAAGAATGCCGTTAACAATGCGCTGCCCAAACTGCGTTTTTTGGGCAAAATCCTCATTCAGGTGGAGTGGTTGGGGATTCATGGTCAGCGAGGAAAAGAGGACGTTGTCCATTTCAGTCACGGTTCGGCCCAGGCGATGTTTCAGCACCGCGCCGGCTTCCAGTTCTTCAAAATATTTACCGGGCATCGCAACCTCCGAACGTTCTAACGTTTTTTGGCTATTTTGCGGAATTAACAATCTGTTCGATCAAGGGGATGGCGGCCCGCGCAGCCCGCCCCCGATGGCTGACGAGATGCTTGCGCTCAGATGACACTTCGGCCATATTTGCCTCAAGCTCCGGCGAAAAAAAGACAGGGTCGTAGCCAAAGCCGCCTTCGCCTTTGGGTTCAAAACTGATATACCCTTCCGATGTCCCTTCCGCGGTACCGGCAAGTTGGCCATTGGGGGCAATTACCGCGATGACGCATTTAAATCGAGCGGTGCGTTCTTCCCATGGGACATCCACGGCGGCCAGTTTTTCCAGCAGAATCTGGTAGCGGCCTTTGTGGTCGTTTTTGGCGGTGTTGCCGTATCGCGCGGAATAGATGCCCGGCTCGCCGGCCAGAGCATCCACTTCTATGCCGGAGTCATCAGCCAGGGTGGGCAGGCCACTGGCCTCCGCAAAGGCTCTGGCTTTGATAACGGCATTTTGCTCAAAGGTTGTGCCGGTTTCTTCGGGGTCCAGCGCAATGCCTTCTTCTGCAAGGGTGGTCAGGGTTACGGGCAAATCGGTAAAAATCTCGCTGTATTCTTCCAGCTTATGGGCATTGTTGGTGGCAATTAATAGTTTTAACATGTTGCCCTATTGTAAATAGATATACCGGGGGCCACCCTCCGGGCCGGCCTGCCAGAACAATCGCAAATCCACATCCCCGGCACTCACTTCAAACACCAATCGCCCTTCCAGCCCCTGATTGGGGGGGAGCGTGCCGCGTCCAAGGGCACCGGCAATTGCCCCAACCACAGGTTCGTAGGCATTGCTAATGGCATTAACCAGTTTAAAGTCACGTTCGTCAAACGGAGCATCCTGCTCACCCAAATTTACCAACTCTACGGTAACAATAATCACTTCCCGGCCTTCTACCGGCGGAACAGTTTCTACCACTGCATTCCGGTTGACCTCAAGAATGGTCAGTTGAACCCCCCGGTCGTTAACGACAGATTCATTGGGATAGGCCGGGGCTTCAAGGGTGAGACCAATATCGCTGCCGGGGATAGGTGTGGGTGATGATAAGCTCATTGTAGAATCTGCCACCCACAGAATAGCCACAAAAATAATGCAGATACTCATACATAAAAAAACCAGGCATCCGCCGCCAAAGAACGCGACGAACGGCTGTCGAATGAAACTGCCGGACTCGTCATCAATCTCTTCGTACTCGTAGTCATCATCATCGTAATAGTAATCTCCTTCAGGATTTTGCGAAGGAGGGGGCGGAGGGTATCCCGGCGGTTGTTGTGGATAATATTGGCTCATTTTTGCTCCCTATAGTAAAGTAAACAATCTGCACTATCGAATTGACAAAATTTTCGATGCGTGGCACAGATAGGTATTCATAGCGCGGCAAGCCGCAAATGAACAATGAGTAATGAGTAAAAGATGCTTGCCGCAAAGCGTGGCGCAAATGTTGCAAGGTAATACTAATAAGGCTCTACAGGATTTCACAGGGGCAAAGTAAAGAATTTGCCACGGATTGCACGAATTAACACGAAAAAATAAAAAATCAGTGAAATTAGTGTAATTCGTGGCAGATAACACGCTTTTTATAGAGCGATCCTGCAAACTACCAGAGATCCACTAATAATAAATTAAGGTTAAACATCAACAGAACGGCAATTATAACACAGTTTAAGGCTCATTCCCAAGAATCGTATTGTATATTGCTGTAGCCGGTACCGGGCGCTAGTTAATTTGGGCCATTGACGAATGACCGGCCTTAAAGAAAAATTATAGAGTATGTTAAGAACTATCAGACAATCAAACATTCAAACAGCAGTTCAATATACGCACCAGAATATTATAACTGAACGCCATTCTTTTGCTGAACTGGCGCGCAGGAATGAGTTATACGATTCTGCCACGCTGGAAACGTTTCAACAGGAAACCGGGCTGGCAGACCTGTACTGGCATTCCATGTATTACAATGAGTCTAACCGCAAACAGGATTTAAACCAGGCCATTCTGGAAGCCGACGGATACGTATTTTTTATGCACGGCTGGACCGGCAGCCACAGAATTTGGGAAGACCTGCCCATAAGTCTGGCCGGCAAACACAAAAATATTGTTTGCTTTAATTTTGACCTCAACGGGTTTGGACAATCATCATTTATTAATACCACCCCCCGGGCAGAACAATGCCGCCCGCCGGCGTTGATGAGCGCCATTGAATATTGGCTTAGCGCCACCGGGCTGTGGCCCGCTTTCCCTCAACGAAAACGAAGACCTTTTTATCTGTTTGTGGGCCATTCTATGAGCGGGGCCGCCCTTTTTTATCAGAATATGGCCGGCTGGCACGACGATGCCTACACCTTTTATGCGTTGGCCCCGGCCCTTTTCTGTAACGATACGCAGCGCCAGACGTTTTTTAAAACGATGGGCATCAGTATCAGGTTTCCCTCATTTACAACAGTGAAAGATGTGTTGGCCCCTCACGTTATAGACCTTTTTGGTTCCGGGGCCAGCCCGCAAGTGAAAAGTGAGCATTTGCGCATTTACAACCAAACGCCGTTTGGCACGTTGGCTCAAACTATTTATGCCTTAGGCGTGGCCACCCCCCCCCCAACAGAAATGACCTGCACCGGTTTAGAATTTGGTTGGGCTACAAAGATAAAATTGTAAGCGCCGACAATATGCTTAACCTGTTAAAGAGTCTTGATTTTGACCCTTTACAAATTACGGTAGCGCAGGGCGACCACTACTTCTTTTCTTATGGAAAGGGGTCCCCCTCCTGCCACAAAGATAACCATCAAAAATTACTCCGGGAGTTGCTAAATAGTTGTTACCGGCTTACCGAAGAAATCCGGTGTTCTGCATAAATTAGCCTAAATCAGGCGCTTTCGGCCAAAATTGACAAGGATATGGCCCTCTGCTACAATAGGCGTGCTTTTTGAGAATTGTTTCTCAATAAAATTATACTCTCATCCGAGACAACTGGTGCTGTCTCGGTTATTTATTTGTCAAGTTAAGGAGTACACATGGCTGAGGCTACCCAGGAAAAACTGGTGCTGGACGGCAAAATCATTGAGGCGCTGCCCAACACCAGTTTTAGAGTAGAACTGGAAAACGGGCATACGATTTTGGCTTACCTATCCGGTAAAATGCGAAAGTTTTACATTCGTGTTTTGCTGGGCGATAAAGTGCGCGTAGAGCTTTCTCCGTACGATTTGGAACGCGGCCGAATTATCTATCGTTACAAAAAATAGGTTTGTTCTTTAGATTATTCGCGCAGCAATACCGTTTGGTGCGCTGAATTTAAGTTACCTGAAAAGTAATATACCCCCTTTAAAGAGTACAGTCCCGGATACTGTGCTTTTTTTTGTTGACTCTGATAGCCTGCCTGCTATAATTTTAAACTCTCAAAACTGATGATACTTAGGGCGCTATGACCGACCAAAATAACACAGACGCCGAATTTACCCGGCCCTCAAAACGAATCCCCAGGCCCGGCAGCGATAATACCCAACCCGTTCGCCCCCCCGCCGACCCGGAAAACACCATTCTCTCCCCCCCCCCGTCTCCACCACCCCCCACGCCCGCCCCGCCGCCCGCCCCGCCGCC
>CAYWSS010000432.1:0-5426 GCA_964460505.1 uncultured Caldilineaceae bacterium
AAAAAAGTCAGGGGGTTTACCCCCCGCCTGCTTCTTGCCAATTATGAATACCTCCCGCACGTGAAGGACGCCCATTTTTGGCTGCCGTTACCGGACAATTTGCCAAGCGGGGCGCTTGATGTATATTTAGCGTTTTGTTTGCAAAAAATCGGACATTGTCTGGCCACCAGCAATCAAATTTGGCAAATCTATTTGGGGCAAATCGAAATTAAATAATGACCAATTCTGCAAACGAATCACAAAGCACACAGAATAACTTGAGCAAATCAAACGAATCTATTTTTACTCTGGCCGCAATTCTTATCCTGTTGGCCGCATTTGGATTTTATACGGCATACCTGCTTTGGGGAGAATGGAGTTACGATCAGGGTTTTTATTTTGTTGTGGCCAAGCTGATGGATAGAGGACATATTCCTTACAGCGACATCCACATGAGCGAACAACCCCTAATGGCATGGAGCGTCCACTGGGCCTACCAACTATTTGGCGCCATTTGGGGGCTGCAATTCTTTACAGTTGGAATTGCTTTATTGGGGGTGTCAGCCTTGATCAGCATCGGGCGCACGCTAAACGGACGGTTGGCGGGTATATTAGCCGGGTTCCTACTGGTTCTTCATTTTGAATTTTTCATGTCGGTACGCACTGTAAACCCCGAAACCACGTCTCTCAGTTTTGGATTGTTGGCCATAGCCATGGCCTTAAAATACTGCACTGGTGGTAAAAGATACTGGCTATGGCTGAGCGCAATTGCTATGGCTGCCAGTTTCCTGTTTAAGTTGTATATGGTTACGGTGGTGCCGCTGATTGCATTGCTGATAATCTTTCACCCAGCTCACAGTCAATCGCTACCGAAAAGACCTTTGACCGCCCGGATGGCACGCATTGCTTTGGATATGATACTGTGGGGTGGCATTGTTGCCGTGATTCTGATAACGGTGTGGGCGATCATTGGATTTTCTGCCTGGTGGGAACAATCCATAATTTTTTATGTCAACAGGAATGCCGCTCACTCACGGGACTTAGCATTCAATTTATCCAAAATCCAGGATTTGCTATCTGTCTCGCCGATTCTGTTAGTTCTGGTTGGCTGGGGGCTGGTTCGGTCAATTATTCAATTCAGGGCGGTTGGTTGGGTTGTGTTAGCCTGGACTATTTTCACTTTTCTGTTTTTGATGAGTTTTACCCCGCTGCGGGGAAAACATTTAATTATGCTTATCCCGGTACTGGCCCTGTTAGCAGCTATTGCCATTAGCCATATTATCAATTTATGGCAATCTCAGAAAAAGCCCGTGCTAAAATGGGGAGTTGCCGCCGCTTTCATGCTGGCTCTTGCGTTATTACTTGTCGAAATTTCAGCGCCATTCCAGGCTTTGGCAAAACCGGTTAGGCCGCTGGTAAAAGAGGAACACCAGCCCATCGTTGATATGCTCGAAAAATTCACCAGTCCCGATGATTGCCTGATCACCGATGATCCGTTTGTTTCTTTTAGCGCAGACCGTTTACCGCCCCCCTGGTTTTCTAACATGTCCTACGCCCGTTTCAGAAGCGGCTCGCTGAGTCACCAGGATTTGGTCGACATTTCCTTGCAGTACCACTGTCAGGCATTTGTACCTACCTTTTCCCGGATAAAAAACAGCGACAGGGAATTCTACAATTTAGCAAAAGGTCATTTTCTCCGGACTTGGTTGGTAGATGGCGCGGAAATCATGCTTGGCATGCCGCTGGAAAGCGCTAACCCAGCCATTCCGGTTAATGTAAACTTTGCTAACCAGGCTGAACTTTTAGGTGCGGATTTGGCGCAACAAGAAGTTTCTGACACTAACTACCTGTATGTTTCACTATATTGGAAAAAAATCGGCGAACCTTTTACCGAAAACTACAAGATTTTTGTGCAGGTTCGAGATCATCTGGGTCAGGTTGTCGTCAGCGGAGATCACGAAATGTTTGATGGTTTAGTACCAACCCAATCGTGGCGGACGGATACCATCACAAAAGATACAATAAGATTAACGCTCCCGCCCGAACTTGCCCCCGGAAACTACACCCTGTACGCCGGATTTTACAGTCCATCAACCCTGGAAAGATTGCCGATAATCAATGACACCAGTGGCGAAAATGCGGCACTCTTTCCAGAATTTAAGATCAAGTAATTACGGCTGTTTCGCCAATATTGTTGAATGTTAGGGGCTTTGTCGTGAGCCCCGTCGTGAGTGGGACGAACAGTTCAGTCGAATAGTGTCCCTCTACATCTCACCACATCACACACCGTATGATAATTTGATTATCATAGGAGAATTTTTAATGACTGCTCGGCTTTCCAAAAAAAACTACGTTTTCTCTTTCGACACTCTGGCATATTATCTTATTCCAGTTTCATTAGTATATCTAACCATTCCTTACATTATTTTCTTTGCTGGCTGGTTAAAGGGATACTGGGCTGTTTTTACAATCCTGCTGATCATTATTCCGCTGGGGTACATCATCTTACAGCCTCGTAAAGCTCCCCAAGCAGACACCCCCGATTCATCCGGAGTCACGCTCTCTCATCTTCTTCTACTAATCACATTGATTTTTTTGATAATGACAATTTCCGGGGCCGGGGGAGTTGGCTATCAAGATTCAGACTGGAAAAAACACAATGCGCTAATGAAAGATCTACAACAGCGAGATTGGCCTGTTGTTTACAGCCAGGACGGGGTTCCTTTGCCCCTGGTCTACTATATTGCTTACTATATGCCGGCCGCCCTGGTGGGAAAAGCCGGTGGCAATATAGCCGCTCAAAATACGCTCTTTATCTGGACTTTTATCGGCCTGTTTATTGCTGCGTTGTGGTTTATAATCCTGGTTAGAAAGAAGCCTTACCTGAGTATTGCGCTATTTATTCTCTTTTCCGGGCTTGATATCGTTGGGGTAGGTGTCCGTTACCTTATGTTAGGCCCCCTTGAAGATCCGTTGGAATATGGCAGTCACATAGAGTTTTGGGCCGACAATTGGCAATATTCCTCCCATTTAACGATGGTCTTTTGGGTGCCCCAGCACGCGCTCTCAGGCTGGATAATCAGCGGAATCTTGATTTACTCGATACTCTATCGTCCCAAAAGAGAGGAATACCTGTATTATGCAAGCTTAGCGCCTATGTGGTCGCCATTTATTGCGGTCGGTATTTTACCTTTTCTGGCCGTTGATTTCTTTACAGCTTCCGGCTCGATAACAAAACGGATAAGAAACTATATCGCCCTGCCCAATATCTTTGGCATAGCAATTGTTGTCATTACCGGCGTCTACTTTATCTCTAAATTTTTCCCCGTTCCGCTGTCCCTCAAACAATCTGAACTTGGTTTGATATTCACTATTCCAAGGAGCGAAGGCGTCCCGTGGCAGACCATTCTGGCATTGATGTTCTGGTTCATCATTCTTGAATTTGGGATTTACACGATAATTATTATATTTTACACCCCTTTAACAAACTCAAATGTCAAATCATTATTTATCAGCAGCATCATTTTTCTGACCTTACTTCCCCTCTTTAGATATGGCAGCAACAATGATCTGGTAATGCGGGCAACAATTCCTGCAATGTTCTTGCTGGCCGTTTTGTTTACGCAGGCCGCTGCCCGAAAGGATTTATCCCTCCTCACCCGGGGGATATTGCTTGGAGTAATCTTAATTGGTGCAGTAACCCCGGTTATGGAGGTAACGCGCCATTTAACCGAAACCGCCGATCTGAAGCCGATTCGCACCTCTACGATGGAGAAAACCAGGGATATTATCTCTTTGGGATCGCATTACAACACTCGCTCAAAACTTATCCAGTACATAGGCAGCCTGAATAGTCCATTTTTTAATTTGATGGTAAACGGCACTAACTGCCAAATACCTCCAGGTGCAAGCATTCAACCAAATAGCTTGGAGATGGTCGATCATCGTCTATCAGACCGTATTACCCTCGTCTGTTTTGACAAACAGCTTGCAGGCAACTATTTAGTTGTTCATATGTTCCTGCAAACTCGCCCTCCCCTCAATGGAGGTGAAGAAACCCACGACACCATTTACGTTCAGTTGATTGACGAAAATGGCGATAGAGTCGCCGGCAGCGATATTCTGTTGCACAAAAATTACAAAGACAAAACCATCAATACCCACAAGATAGAACTGCCGCCAAACTTGAAACCAGGCGACTACCATCTAACAATCGGCATTTATTATTTTGAGGATGGGCAACCGGTCAATGTTGGCTCCGCCACAATAGATACGCCAATTACTATAAACTAATATCAACAACTCAAGCCCAAATCTAACCTCAGGGGCAACCGTTTATTTGATCTCTAAATCCTGTCGAGAATACGTAACGATGACACTACAAACAAGCAAAATTAATTCAACTTTTATGAAACCATCAATAGAAATCCAACCGTTAACCCCGGACCACGCGCCGGCTGTGGCAAAAATTCATATTGTATCCCAATCCGGCACATTCCTAACCTCATTGGGGGAAGAATTCTTAACCCTGCTCTATCGCCGCATCAGCCAATCAAACTTTGGAGATAGCTACGTGGCCCGGCACAATGGCAACGTGGTGGGGTTTATCGTCGGCACGCTCAGCACCAAACAGATGTTTAAGGATGTTGCGCTAAAATCATCGTTTCATTTTGGCTGGCTGGTGTTTAAACAAGGGTTGGGCCGGCCGGCCCTGCTGGTGCAAGCCCTCAAAACATTGGCCTATCCGGCTCAGGACGCGGGCCAACTGCCCCAGGCAGAATTACTGGCGCTGGCGGTAAACACCAAATGGCGCAATAACAAAATTGGCGGCCGGCTGGTTGGCAAACTTGTGCAAAGTATGAAAACAAAAAACATCGACAAAATGGTCGTAACCGTCGACGGCAGCAATGACGGCGCATATCGTTTTTATATGCGCCACGGATTTAAGCAATTCGCTACCTTTGAAATGTATGGCCGCCCGATGAATCACTTGATATTGACCGTAAATGAGCCACATGAATCGTAAGCTATCCATCTCCGGGAAAAAAGCAGACCTCCTGATTTTGGCGGGGATTTTTTTTCTGGCCCTGGCCATCAGGGCAATCCGGTTGGGTCAATTTTTAACGTCCGATGAACCGGTTGCCTGGTTGGGCTGGTCCATTCAATTTATCCAGGCCGTTGCCGAAGGGCGTTTTGCAGATACGTTCTTTTCGTTTGCGCCCGGCGTGACACTATTCTGGTCCGGTTCCTTTGGGTTGCTGCTGGCCTATTTCTTTAATGGGCATCAGGCCGCCGGTTTTCTTGAATTCGTCCAAAACCTGCCCTTCGATCCAATCGAACCGGAACTTGTTTTTTGGTTTCGATTTCCCAATGCGTTGATCGCCTCGCTTTGCATTGCTATTGCCTATCCGCTGGCAAAAGGATTACTGGGCCAAAAAGTGGCTCTG
>CAYWSS010000433.1:0-5398 GCA_964460505.1 uncultured Caldilineaceae bacterium
ACCTCACCGCCAAAAGGCCCCAACCCCACACCCGCTGCCCCCACCCCCCCCCCAGTTCAAATTGACCGGCAACTGCTGCCAAAAATAGAGCCGCAACTGCTAAAAAAACTTCTGGCCGCAAACGGCAAACCGGTTCCCTTTATTGTCTATTTAAAGGATCAGGCCGATATTTCTGCCGCACTGGCAAAGGCAGCCCCCGGCCTTGGCGCTCAAAGCGAACCCGACCCGCCGGCCACACGGCAGATTATTGTGGATACGCTGCAGCAAACCGCCCGCCAAAGCCAGGCCGGCGTATTACAAACGCTGGCAGGGCCGGGCCTCAGCGGGCAAAGCAACAGCGTCACAGAAATTCAGTCGCTTTGGATTGTGAATGCCGTGGCCGCCAAAGGCGCGCTGGACACGGTGCTGGCGCTCGCCGCCCGCCCCGAGGTGGGCGTGGTTCGACTGGATAAAACCATCTCAATTCTGGATTTCAATTCTCCGCCGGCCCACGACAAGGCAAAACCCAAAATCAACAATCAGCAATCCTTTGAGTGGGGTATCAGCAAAATTCGCGCCGATCTGGTTCAAAACGCGCTGGGAATTGATGGCAGCGGCGTGGTGGTGGCCAATATCGACACCGGGGTAGATTGGCTTCACCCCGCTCTGCAAGCTCAATATCGAGGGTACACCGGGGCGGGCAAACTGCCACTGCACGCCGGAAACTGGTTTGATGCCACCGGAGGGGAGGCTGTTTATCCGGTTGACGGCAACGGGCACGGCACTCACACCATGGGCACCATCGCCGGCAAAAACGGCATTGGGGTTGCTCCGGGGGCGCGCTGGATTGCCGTAAAAGCTTTTGACAATAACGGTAGCGCGCAAAACAGTTGGCTTCACAGAGCCTTTCAATGGGTGCTGGCCCCCAATGAAGACTCGGCCCTGGCCCCTCAAATTGTCAGCAATTCCTGGAGTAACAATAACGGGTTTAGCACCGAATTTGAAAGCGATGTCCAAATGCTGTTAAGCGCCGGAATTTATCCAATTTTTGCCGCCGGAAACAACGGGCCGGGCGACGGCACGGTGGGGTCTCCCGCCAGCTCTGATATTTCCTTTTCGGTGGGGGCCACAGATATTAATGACGACATTGCCCTCTTTTCCGGGCGCGGCCCATCGCCGTGGGGCAAAACCAAACCCGAAATTTCGGCGCCGGGAAAAAATATCCGCTCGGCGTTACCGGGGGGCGCCTACGGCAACTTAAGCGGCACCTCAATGGCCACGCCCCACGTGGCCGGAGTGGCCGCTCTGCTGTTGCAGGCCGCGCCCGCACTCAGCACCACTTTGAGCGATATTTCGCACGCCATCACCTCTACGGCGGTAACATTGAGCAATTCCATCCCCAACAACAACTACGGCTGGGGACGAATAGACGCTTACAATGCCGTCATGTCCGTGGCTTCGGCGGGGGCGATACAGGGCGTCATCACCAATGCCACCACCGGAAGCCCCATCCCGGATGCGGTGGTTCAAATTACCCCAAGTCTGGGCGGTATCTCTGTAAATGCTACCAGCGACATCAGCGGCACGTATATTCAGGGGCTGGCCGCCGGCGTCTACAATATTACGGCAGCGGCCTTTGGCTACACTACAAAAACAGAAATTCTGGTTGATGTCACCACCGGCACCACCACCCTTCAGAATTTTAGCCTGATGCCCCAACCCGGCGGCACGCTGGCCGGGTTGGTAACCGACAAAGTTTCCGGGCTGCCACTGACCGCCACAATCACCATTCAAGGCACGCCGGCCGGCACCAGCACCGTTAACGGGGCCTACAGCCTGCAATTACCGGTGGGGGTGTACACGGTTACGGCGGTAGCCGGCCAACACCGAATTACCCGCGCCGTAAACGTCAGCATCCCGGCAAACAGCGCCACCACAAAAGATTTTGCGCTCGAAAGCGCTCCCTCAATTTTGCTGGTTGATAGCGGCAAGTGGTATCAGGAAAGCCAACTTTCGTTTTACCGGCAGGCGCTGGAAGACGCTCGCTACACCCCCGACATTTGGCAAATTGCGCAACCCTTCAACACCCCCGGCAACGTGCCCACCGAGACCGTTCTCTCTCAGTACGACATTGTTGTCTGGTCTGCGCCGAACGATTCCCCAGGGTATATTGGGGCCGACGCGAGCCTGGCCGCTTATCTGGAAGGCGGGGGAAAGCTGCTGTTGAGCGGGCAGGATATTGCCTACTTTGATGGCGGTGGATTCCTGGGGCCTGCGCCCTATTTTGTGGAATACCTGAAGGCATCGTACATACAGGATAATGCCGGAACAGATGGGGTAAACGGCGTGGCCGGGGAGCCATTTGATGGCTTGTCGCTCACTATTTCCGGGGGAGACGGGGCCGGCAACCAAACATCACCGGACATCATTGCCGTAGCCGATAACGATTTTGCCGCACCGCTGCTGGTTTACGATGGCGCCAACAATCTGGCCGGCCTGCATGTGGGGCAATGTCTTACCTACAAGGCGGTGTACCTGCCCTTTGGCGTGGAAGGTATCAACAGCCGTGAAGATCGCCGCCAGGCCGTCGAACGGAGCATCGACTGGCTGTTGCAGCCGCCGGCTCCAACCGGGGTCGGGATGTCACCGGTTACGGACACCCTGGTTGGCAATTTTGGCGGCGTCGTCTCCCACACCTTCAGGCTGCGGAACACGGGGGCAACCTCCGATGACATCACCCTTAATCTGGCCAACATCGGCCCGCACAACTGGACCACCGGCGCGGTGCCGTCGCCCATTTTGCTGCCTGCCTGCAAGGCCCAAAATATTACAGTAACCGTGCAACTGCCTCTGGCCAAAATGTACCACACCACCGACACCTTCACCGTTACCGCTCGTTCGGGCAACAATACGGGCTATACGGCTGCGATTACCCGAAACACAAAAACCCCGGCTCCGGTACTGTTGGTGGATGATGATCGCTGGTACAGCTTTGCCGACGAATTTAAAGAGGCGCTGGACGCCAATAATATCGGCTACGATTACTGGTACGTTCCAAAATCCTGGGGCGGTTCCAGCCCGCCCAGCCCCCCGTTGGACACGCTCCGGATGTATCCGATGACAGTGTGGTACACCGCTTACGACTGGTTCCAACCGCTAACATTAGAGGAGGAAGACCGCCTGATGGCCTATCTGGATGGCGGAGGCCGGCTCTTTTTCAGCAGCCAGGATTTTTTGTTCCGCCATTTGGAAAATCACATTGGAGAGTACGGCCCCTTTGCCCAGGATTATCTGGGAGTGCAGGCCCACACCGAAGATTACAGCAGCACCCTGGCCCTTGGCAACAACGACAACCCCGTGGCCCTGTTTCTGGGGCCTTATGCGCTCACTTTTCCGCCGGGTTATAAAAATTGGACGGATGCGATCACGCCGACCGCGTCCGCGCCGGCAGAGATTTTCTCCCGGGGGCAGGCAGGGCAACCCAACGGTGTGACCAACGCCGGCGTAACTGCCGCCGGCCGGCATTGGCACACAAATTTTCTGGCTTACGGCCCGGAATTAATTGCAGCCGGTGGCCGGGCCAGGTTGATGCAGCGCTCGCTGGGCTGGCTCAGTTGGCTGGGCAGTTCTACGGTTAACGTCTCGGCCCCCTCGGTTGCCGCCGGAGAAACCATCAATTTCTCGGCGGTTATCAGTAACAACGGGCTGCACGCTATTTCCACCGCATATTTCACGGCCACCTTTCCCGGCTACCTGACTCCGGGCGCAACCTCGCCCAATTTAAACGCCGGCGGAGGAATGTTTACCTGGAGTGGGCCGTTGGCGGTTAACGAAAGCAAATCATTTACCTACACGGCCCAAATCAATCAGCCGCTATCTACCGGAACCGTTATCAGCCAGACAAGCTGGCTGGCCTACCCTGAGCACGACATTTTGTTTGACCGTGTCGCCGCGGTGGCTGTTGCGCCTGACCTTAACAGTTCTTCCATGAGCGTCCTGCCAAACCAGGGCATCAACCAAAATGATACGTTAACTTACACGATTGTGCTGAAAAATAAGGGCACGGTTGGCAGCTTGCGGGTGACCACCACCAACACCCTGCCGGAAATGCTGACGCTGCTTGGGGTAAATCCTCCCGGTGGCACGCTGGTCAACACCAACAAAAGTTTTACGTGGACCACCGCGCTGGCCAAAGACCAAATCCTGACCCTGACCTTTCAGGTGAATGTCACGGCTGCCGGCGGAGGAATGATTCAAAATGTAGCTTATGTAAAGGATGGAGTTAATGAGGAGTTACCGCTAATGGCTCAAGCTGCTTTTAAAATATTACCGGTCTACTTGCCGATTATTACCAAGAACCGGTAATTCCAAGTTCTGTGAGTTTGTTGAGCAGCGTTTCACCGCTCATTGGGCCAATATGGCGGTAGAAAATCACACCGTCTCTATCGATAATGAAACTGCCCGGCATGCCCGAAACGCGATATTGACGATTGGTTACTTGCCCATTCTCATCAATCAGTACCGGAAAGCTTAAACCCAGCCCGTCAGCGTACCGTTGGGCATGCGCCGGGCCTTCCTGAAAATTGACCGCCAGCACCACAAAATCCGGTTGGTGTTGCCGGTAGACCTGTTCGTACCCCGGCATCTCGGTAACGCAGGAGGGGCACCAGGTAGCCCAAAAATTAACCAGCACCACCTGCCCGCT
This sequence comes from uncultured Caldilineaceae bacterium, assembly GCA_964460505.1. Taxonomy (GTDB): domain Bacteria; phylum Chloroflexota; class Anaerolineae; order 4572-78; family J111; genus J095. Next base: position 4,685 of record CAYWSS010000433.1, read on the forward strand.
GTAATCAGACAGAGATACAGTTTGCCCGTCTGGGGTAGCCAGCGTAAAATTGGGGGCCTGCTCGCCAACCAGGGCCTGAGTGGGCTGCGGCTGCCCCTCGGCCCCCAGCGTAATTTGGGCCTGCGCCCGCAGGGTATTGAGCCATTCATTGTATACCTCCTGCCGCTTTTCGGCCGGCACATCGCCCAGAATGACGCCGGTGGAAAACTCTTCCACGGTAAAAATCTCACCCACCCACCACCGCAAATCGTCACGGGTGGCGTTGGCCTGGGCCAGCGCGCTATCTAACACTTCATCGCTGTAAGAACCAAACAGCAGGTCCGCCCGATCTTGCACAGTCTCCGGTTCCAGCCTAAATCCCTGCCGCCCGGCAGCCTGCAAAATCAATTGGCGGGCAATGAGTTGGTTCATTGCTTCCTCTCTGGCAATTGCCAGATCATTACCGGCGAGCGGCGGAAAAGGTGAAGCCACGTTAAACCGGCTGATTTTCAGTTCGCGGTCCACCATGTTCCGGGTAATGGTCACGCCATTGACCAAGGCTACCTGCTCCGGCGTTGCCGGTTCTGCCGGGACAGGTGCCGCAGCCTGAAATCGTCTCCAGCCCACGGCTGCAGCAAAAACAATAACCACAGCCAACACAAGCAGGGTCCATATTTTTTGCCGGCCAGATGATTGCCCGGACATCAGTTCCCCCAATTTAAAAAGTTAACGTAA
>CAYWSS010000434.1:0-5371 GCA_964460505.1 uncultured Caldilineaceae bacterium
GCCGAAGTAATCTCCACGTTGCAGGCCGGAGATTGCTTCGTCCGCTTCGCTTCCTCGCAATGACATGGGCAGAATCTTTAGAACTGAACAGCCCTGGTACTCCAATTACTATCTTATACGAGGAGTTTGAGATGCACAGTTTCACATCCCCGGTAGGGTTGCCCTCTAAACAAGGGTTATACAATCCTCAATTTGAAAAAGATGCTTGCGGCGTGGGTTTTGTCGTTAACATCAAAGGCCAACAATCCCATAAAATTATCCAGCAAGCATTGGAAGTGCTCAATAATTTAGCGCATCGCGGAGCGACCGGCGCCGAACCCAATACAGGGGATGGCGCCGGTATTTTGTTTCAGATGCCGCACAAATTCTTTAAAAAAATGTGCGACTTTGACCTGCCCGAACCGGGCCACTACGGCGTGGGCATGCTCTTTTTGCCGCCCGATGCCGGGCAGCGGGCCGCCATCGAGGCCCATGTTGAGCAGGTGGTGGCCGGCGAAGGCCAGGAGTTTCTTGGCTGGCGTACCGTGCCCACCGACAACAGCACCCTGGGCGAAACCGCCCGCTCGGTAGAGCCGGTCATGCGGCAATGCTTCATTAAGCGCAGCCGTAACCTTGCCGGCGGCCTGGACTTTGAGCGCAAGCTGTACGTTATCCGCCGCCGCGCCGCTTACGAAACCCGCTACGCCGACAACGTTCCTCCCGGCGGCGAATATTTTTACGCCAGCAGCTTTTCGCACAAAACCATTGTTTACAAAGGCATGTTGATGTCCGGGCAAATGCCCGAATATTATCCCGATCTGGCCGACCCCAATATGGAATCGGCGCTGGCCATGGTTCACTCCCGCTTTAGCACCAACACCTTCCCCAGTTGGGAACGGGCGCACCCCAATCGCTACATTATCCACAACGGCGAAATCAACACCCTGCGCGGCAATATCAACTGGATTCACGCCCAGCAGATGCACTTCAAATCGCCGCTGTTTGGGGACGACATCAAAAAACTGCTGCCGGTTGTGGCCCCGGACGGCAGCGACTCAGGCATGTTCGACAACGTGCTGGAATTTTTGACTCTGGCCGGGCGGCCCATCCATCACGTTATGATGATGATGATCCCCGAACCGTGGTCTAACCACGAAAGTATGAGCGACGAAAAACGGGCCTTTTACGAATACCACGCTACCCTGATGGAGCCGTGGGACGGCCCCGCCTCTATCGGGTTTACCGACGGCGTCCGCATTGGGGCCACGCTCGACCGCAACGGCCTGCGCCCCTCCCGCTACTACGTCACCAAAGATGGTCTGGTGATTATGGCTTCTGAAGTGGGTGTGCTGGATGTGCCGCCGGAAAACGTGCTGTACAAAGGCCGCCTGGAGCCGGGCCGCATGTTTTTGGTGGATACCGAAGCCGGACGCATTATTCACGATGAGGAAATCAAGCAGCAATTGGCCGGCGAACACCCCTACCGCCGGTGGCTTGATGACGATCTGGTCACTCTGGAAGATTTGCCCGCGCCCAACGGCCGGCGGCCGGCGGTTTATAACCGGAATGGCAACGGCAACGGTAAATTTGTTCAGGAGTTGAGTCAACTGGGCAAGCGTCTGGCCAAAGACATTGACCACGGTTACGCGCTGCAACGGCAGCAAGCCTTTGGCTACACTTTTGAAGATTTGCGCAAGCTGATTGGCCCCATGGCCCAAAACGCCATCGAACCGGTGGGCGCCATGGGCAACGACGCGCCGCTGGCCGTGCTGTCCGATCGCTCCCGGCTGCTGTACGATTATTTCAAGCAGTTGTTTGCGCAGGTTACCAACCCGCCCATCGATTGCATCCGCGAGGAGTTGATTACCGGCACCGAGGTGATGCTGGGCACAGAGGGCAACCTGCTTGATCCCGGCCCGGAAAGCGCCCGCCAGGTTAAGCTGAAACACCCCATTCTGACCAATGCCGGGCTGGCCAAACTGCGTCACGTTCAGTACGCGGGCTTCAAATCAATCACCCTGCCCATCCTGTTTAATGTGAGCCGGGGCGAAGCCGGGCTGGAACAGGCGCTGGAAAATCTGTACGAGGCCGCCGACGATGCCATTGAATCGGGCTACAATATCATCATCCTGTCAGACCGGGGTATTGACCCCGACCACGCCGGTATTCCGGCGCTGCTGGCCGTGTCCGGGCTGCACCACTACCTGATCCGCAACGGCAACCGCACCAGCGCCGCCCTTATTCTGGAAAGCGGCGAACCGCGCGAAGTGCATCATTTTGCCACGCTCATTGGCTACGGCATCAGCGCCATTAACCCCTACCTGGCCTACGAAACCCTGGCCGATATGCTCAACCAGAATTTGCTGACCGGGACCACTTTTGAAGAGGCGCAGTACAAGTATGTTAAAGCTTCGGTCAAAGGGGTGGTTAAAACCCTGTCAAAAATGGGTATCTCCACCATTCAAAGTTACTGCGGCGCGCAGATTTTCGAGGCCATCGGCCTGAAGCAATCGCTGGTGGACAAATATTTCACCTGGACCCCCACCCGCGTGGAAGGCATTGGGCTGGATGTGATTGCCAAAGAAGTAGAGATGCGTCACCGGCACGCCTTCCCGGAACGGCAAACCAACGGGCGCACCCTGGATGTGGGCGGCGAATGGCAGTGGCGCAAAAATGGCGAGCATCACCTGTTTAACCCGCAAACCATTCACCTGCTGCAAAAAGCCGGCCGCAGCGGAGATTACAACATCTACAAAAAATATGCCGGGCAGATTAACGACCAAAGCAGCAAGCTGGGCACGCTGCGCGGGCTGCTTAAATTTAAGGGCGGCAACAGTTCTATCCCCATTGATGAAGTGGAACCGGTGGAATCGATTTGCCGCCGCTTTAAAACCGGGGCGATGAGTTACGGCTCTATCAGCCAGGAAGCGCACGAGGCGCTGGCCATTGCCATGAACCGCATTGGCGGCAAAAGCAACACCGGCGAGGGCGGCGAAGACCCGGCCCGCTTTATCCCCGATGCCAACGGCGACTCGCGGAAAAGCGCCATCAAGCAGGTCGCTTCGGGCCGCTTTGGGGTAAACAGCGAATATCTGGTCAGCGCGCAGGAAATTCAGATTAAAATGGCACAGGGGGCCAAGCCCGGCGAGGGCGGCCAGTTGCCCGGCGCAAAGGTGTACCCGTGGGTGGCCAAAGTGCGAAACTCCACGCCCGGCGTGGGGTTGATTTCGCCGCCGCCGCATCACGATATTTATTCAATTGAAGATTTGGCCGAGCTGATTCACGATTTGAAAAATGCCAACTCCCAGGCCCGCATCAACGTTAAGCTGGTGTCGGAGGTAGGCGTGGGCACCATTGCGGCCGGGGTAGCCAAAGGCAAAGCCGATGTTATTCTCATCAGCGGTTACGATGGCGGCACCGGGGCCTCGCCGCGCAGCAGTATTAAACACGCCGGCTTGCCGTGGGAACTGGGCGTGGCCGAAACCCACCAAACCCTGGTGCTGAACAACCTGCGCAGCCGGGTGGTGGTTGAAACGGACGGCCAGCTTAAAACCGGGCGCGATGTGGTCATTGCCGCGTTGCTGGGCGCGGAAGAGTTTGGTTTTGCCACCGCGCCGCTGGTGACGCTGGGCTGCACCATGATGCGCGTTTGCAACCTGGATACCTGCCCCGTGGGTGTGGCTACCCAAAACCCGGAGCTGCGCAAAAGATTCGCCGGAGACCCGGCTTACGTGGTCAACTTTATGCAGTTTGTGGCCCGGGAAATGCGCGAAATTATGGCCGAACTCGGCTTCCGCACCGTTGCCGAAATGATTCGCCGCACCGACAAGCGTGAAGCGCGCAACGCTGTTGACCACTGGAAAGCCGCCGGGCTGGATTTTTCGAACATTCTGTACCGGCCCGAGGTTGGGCCGGAAGTGGGCCGCTACTGCCAGGTTAAACAGGACCACGGCCTGCGCAAAGCGCTGGATAACGAGCTGCTGCTGGATTTGTGCAAACCGGCCCTGGAAAACGGCGAGCCGGTGGCAGCCACCCTGCCCATCAAAAACGTTAACCGGGTGGTGGGCACTATTTTGGGCAGCGAGCTGACCCGCCGTTTCGGCGGCGCGGGCCTGCCGGAAGATACCATCCGGCTCAAATTCATCGGCTCTGCCGGGCAAAGTTTTGGCGCGTTTGTGCCTAAAGGCATCACCCTTGATCTGGAAGGCGACGCCAACGACTACCTTGGCAAGGGGCTGTCGGGCGGCAAAATCATCGTGTCGCCGCCGCAAGGCTCCACCTTTGTGCCGGAAGAGAACATCATCATCGGCAACGTGGCCTTTTATGGGGCCACCGGCGGCGAGGCGTACATTCGGGGTGTGGCCGGCGAACGTTTTTGCGTGCGCAATAGCGGGGTTTGCGCTGTGGTAGAGGGTGTGGGCGACCACGGCTGCGAATATATGACCGGCGGCCGGGTGGTGGTGCTGGGTAAAACCGGCCGCAACTTTGCGGCCGGAATGAGCGGCGGCATTGCCTACGCGCTGGATTGGGACGGCGATTTTGCCACCCGCTGCAACCCGGCCATGGTCAGTCTGGAACAGGTGACGCCGGCGGAAGATGTTGTCGAACTGAAAACGATGATTGAGCGTCACGTGCGATACACCAACAGTGATCTGGGCCGCCGGGTGCTGGCCCAGTGGGATGACCTGCTGCCCAAATTTGTAAAGGTCTACCCCAAAGATTTCAAGCGGATGCTGGAAATTATCGCCGGTGTGGAAGCCGGGGGGCTGAGCGGCGAAGAGGCCATTATGACCGCCTTTAAAAAGAACAAAAACGACCAATCCCGCGTGAGCGGAAATTAGTTCAGGAATTAGGAATTAGGGGTTAGGGGTTAGGGGTCAGGAATTAGGGGTCAGGGAGAAGCCTTCCCTAAATCCTGAATTCTGACTCCTGATCCCTGTCCGACGACAGGAGGCTACCAAATGGGCAAACCCACCGGATTTATGGAATACCAACGCGAGCTGCCGGCAGACCGGTTGCCGCGAGAGCGAATTAAAGATTGGCAGGAGTTTCACCTGCATTTTCCCGAGGAGAACCTGACCCGGCAAAGCGCCCGCTGCATGGATTGCGGCATTCCCTTTTGCCACACCGGCGAGCTGATCGGCGGCATGGCCACCGGCTGCCCGGTACACAACCTTATCCCGGAGTTTAACGACCTGATTTATCGCGGGTTGTGGCAGAAGGCGCTGGACAGATTGTTGAAAACCAACAACTTTCCGGAATTTACGGGGCGTGTCTGCCCGGCGCCGTGCGAAGGGTCCTGCACGCTGGGCATCAATGAGCCGCCGGTCACCATCAAGAATCTCGAATAACACAACATTGAGCGGGGGTAGGCCGAGGGGCGAGCAACCAC
>CAYWSS010000435.1:0-5369 GCA_964460505.1 uncultured Caldilineaceae bacterium
GGGCATAACGAACCATCACCAAAAAGTTCCGTTCTCATTCTGTTTTCAGTATAGCGCCATATCCGGCAGGGGGTGTGAACGGTTACGTACTAGGCGTACTACGTATTGCGTATTTCGTTTTCTCGCAATACGTCGTCACTGTCACCCAGTTTCACCTTTGCCTAATTGGTACAATTCCGGGCGGCGGTCATCAAACACGGGGATTTTTTGGCGAACCGCGGCTACCTCATCGGTGTCGAGGGTGGCGGTGAGCAGCACCTCCACTTCGCCACCCTCAATGAGGGTGTTGCCCCACGGGTCGATGATGGCCGAATGGCCGAAGAAATTGTAGGTGCCATCGCTGCCCACCCGATTAACGGCCACCATGTACATCTGGTTTTCGATAGCCCGCGCCCGGAGCAGCGTTTGCCAGTGGGACAACCGGGGGTGCGGCCATTCGGCGGGCAGGTAGACCATGTTCACCCCCTGGAGGGCATAGGAGCGAAACATCTCGGCAAAGCGCAGATCGTAACAAATTGCCAGCCCGCTTTCGCCCCACGAGGTTTCCACGGTGGTTAAATGCTGTCCGGCAGCCAGGTACTGGTCTTCATCCATCACCCCAAACAGGTGAATTTTGCGGTAGAGGCCGGCTTGCTCCCCCTGCGGGTCGAACAGAATAGAAGTGTTGGTCGGCCGGCCATTTTCATCCAGTGCCAGCATTGAGCCGTTGAGCCAGATGTTGTGTTTTTTAGCCAATTCCCCAATGGCTTGAATGATTTTATCCTGCGACACCGCCAATTCTTTGATGTTGGGCCAGTCGCAGCCGGTGGTCCACATTTCGGGAAAGACTATCAAGTCTGAGCCGCGCCGGGCAGCCTCGGCGGCCCAGTCACCGGCCTTTTTTAAGTTTGCCGCCGGGTCGCCCAGCGCAATATCTATTTGAGCCAAAGAGATGGTAAGATTCATTATTCCTCCAAAATGTTTAGGATTGGTGCGTAAGTAACTTACCCAATTGGGACCGGCAACATATTGCGTATTACGTACTCCGTAAAGAGCAAAATTATACGCAACATTTGCGCCGGACCCCTGCGGGTTAGTGCAGGTGTACGCAATACGCGGAAATGGGTCAGTTAATTAATTCTCATTCCCTAACGGGTATTCCACTGATTTAAGCCGGCATAGGCGAAGCGTGGATTGCGCAGATACATACCTGTAACCATCAGACGTTCAATTTATAAGCGGCCTTGCCGGGTATAGAAAGAAACATCCTTGCCCCTTACTCAAGAGGACAACAAGCCCTCCAAATAATCATCGCTGACGCCGGTAACCCGCTGCACGGTTTTACGTTTGCCCAGCCAGCGAGGCAGGCCCAACAGCCCGGCAAGTTGCCCACGCAATCTTGCCCGCGCGGCTTCACCGCGCCAGGCCCGGGCGGCATCGAACGCGATGTTTAGCTGGGCACCCACAATGGCTCGCCAGTGGCGGCGGAAGAGGGGGCCGGGTAGATTTTTGGCCAGCATAAAAATGGTGTTGCGCCCGGTGTAGTAGCTGGCCAGCGCCCCGCCGCCGGTGGCGCTCACGTGGTGGTAAACCACGGCCTGCGGCGCAAACACGGCGCGATAGCCGGCCAACTGCGCCCGCCAGTTTAAATCGACATCTTCCAGGTACATAAAATAATCTTCGTCCAGCAGGCCGATGTCGTTCAACATCTCCCGGCGATAGGCAACCGCCCCGCCGCACCCGCCAAAAATGTAGGGGTCGGCGTCAAACTGGCCGCCATCCGTTTGCCACACGCCCCGGTTCACCGGAATGCCATCGCTACCAAAGGCATCGCCGGCGGAGTGAAGTTTGTCCCGCTCGGAAAACAGCATGATTTTGCAGGCAATCGTGCCCGCCTCCGGAAACTCCGTCAAGCGGTCAACCAATGCTCGCGCCCAGTGCGGGTCAGCCTCGGTATCGTTGTTGAGCGGCACCAGAATCTGGCCGGTGGCCTGCTTGATACCGCAATTGACGGCTCCGGTAAAGCCTTGATTTTGCGGCAGCTCGATAACCTTCACCTCCGGGAAATCGCGCCGGGTCAGCGCCACCGATGAATCAGTGGAGCCGTTGTCTACCAGAATAATCTCCAGGTTTGGGTAGGTCTGCGCCCGCAGGGCGTTAAAACAGGGCGACAGGTGATGAACACCGTTGTAGTGGGGAATTATGATGGAGAGGAGGGGATTATTACCCATTTTATTTAGCAACCAGCTAATCTATTTATCCGCGCCGCACTCGATATTTGTTGCGGCCCACAATTATCAAAGTCTGAACAAAATTTTCCGGCGCTACATTTTTCAGAGTAACCGTTCACTCCCCCTGTCATTTCCGCACGTATTAAGCGGGAATCCACAGACTGCGCGCATAGATTCCCGCTAAAAGCATGCGGGAATGACATAATTCTGGTAGGGGGGTGAACGGTTACTAATCCAAACTCAATTGACAATCAACCCGTTGGAGCGTCATTCACCTTTGCAGACTGCTACCCTTTGTCACTCAAAATACGCCGCAATCGCCTCTTGCCAGGGGCGCAGGGTAATGCCAATTTCCGGGCCACGGGTGTTGACCAGCGGGGTAAATTTTGGCACCATCGAAGGACGCGGGTAGTCGGCCAGGGTAATTGGCTCAATTTGAATATGCTCACGTCCGCTGAGCCGCAGGATTTCTTTGGCAAAATCGTAACGGGAACAGTAACCGGAATTGGTAAAATGGTAGGTGCCGTACTCGCGGGTTTGCACCAGTTGGGCAATGGCCCGGGCCAAATCAAGGGTGTAGGTCGGATTGCTGACCTCGTCGGTGACTACGCGCAGCCCTCCGTTTTTATCGGCAGCGGCAATGATTTTTTCGGGGAACATATTTCCGCCCCCGTACAGCCACGCGGTTCTAACCACGTAAAGCCGCTCTCTTAAATAATTGGCGGCCATCTGCTCGCCGGCCCGTTTGGAGCTGGCGTAGGGGTTGAGCGGTTTCGGCTCGTCATCTTCCCGATAGGGGCGCTCCAAACGCCCATCAAACACCTCGTTGGAGGAAATATAAACCATCTCCGCATTGCAGCGCAGACAGGCGTGGGCCACATTTTGCGCCCCAAATGCGTTAACGCCAAAGGCGGCATCGGGGTTTTTGGCACATCCATCCACATCGGTCATGGCCGCACAGTGAATGATCAACTCCGGATAATGATTTGACAGCGTTTGCACCACAGAGTGGTCGGTAAGGTCAAAATCGGGAAAAAGCGGAATATCAATAATTGTAAATCCCTGTTCGGTTAAAACTGCATGTATCGCCGCGCCCAGTTGGCCGTCGGCTCCGGTAATTATTACGCGCATTGTCCTCTTTCCTGAAATTGAATTCCGATATTCTTACAAATGCAGGCCCGGCAAGGCATCTCGCTCGGGCTGGGGTTGGGTTTGGTTTAAAGAGCGGCGAATCATATTAACAAAAAGAATCAAAAGCATAATAGGCCAGGGCAGTATCAAGCCCAACATGGCCGAAATCATGGCTTCAAACGAGGCCGTAACCTGCCAGAAAGCGACATCCACGGGCGGCAAATATCCGGCCACGGTAAATCCATTCTGCCAGAATGTCCAAAATAGCGGCAGTGAAAAAACAAATGTGACCAGCGCCCCAAATCCATAGCCGGTTCCCAACAGGGTTATCCAATTTTGCTCGTTGGTCAGCATCAACAAAATCAGGATTAACCCGCCACCGGCCAGCAAACTGACCGTAATCCGACGGGCCACAGAAAACGGCCAGCCGGAAAAGTTGTGGATGGTGCTGATGGAATATTCAAACCCCTGCAGCCGGAACAAAATATGGTACAGCGCCACCGTAATAACCGCCGCCACAACAATCAGGCCGGCATAAACGCCCCGCCGCCGCCACATGGTTATGGCCCACACCAGCAGCAAAATTGCAGACACCAGCAAGCGAGGCAGTTGCTTGCCCCGAACATAGTTGGCTCTGGCAAGTGCCAGTTGGGTATCGGCGGTTTCCTGGGCAAGCCGCGCCAATTGAAAAGCGCCACTGACATTATTTTGCGCAAAGGCATTTTTTGCCTGAGCCAAATCTGTGGCCAAAGAATCAGGCAGGGTGGCATCTTCTCCCGCAACCGCAGAAAGGTAAGCCTCTGCCAGAATCATGCGCTGCCCGGCCAAAGCCAGTTGGGCCACGGATTTATCCTTTTCATCCAGACGCAGCATCTCAAACAGTACCCGTCCCTGAGCAGATGTTGGGGGCGCGGTTCCCAACAGGGTGGCAAGGGTCGGGGCAATATCGGTTTGGGTTACATCGCTGTATTGGCCGGGCGCAACCCGGTCTCCAATCATGACCAGCGGTTGGCGGATAATGGCCGGCTCTGCGCCGCCGTAGCCTCCGGATTCAGTGTAACCGTGATCCCCCAAAATTACCAAAACCCCGCGGCCGTAATCCATAGTTTGATGAAGCCTGGCCAAATACTGGTCAATTTGGAGAGCCGCTTGCCGGTACGCAGTACCGGAGGTTCCCCCTTGATTGCGGGCCGCATATCCCAGTTGGGTCAGGTGGATAACCATCAGGTCGGGCTTGGTGTCATTTAAAAGGAGCAGCGCATTTTCAAAGATTACCTGATCGGCTTCCGGCCCGGCGGGCCGCGCAAAAAAAGGCTCGGCCAGAGCGTTGCGGGAGATTTATCGCGACCACTCTCTGCCGGGCCGCAAGGCGGTTTTCAGGCTGGACTGATGGGCCCGGGAAAAAAGGGTATCAATTTCAAGCAACGACAAATCACCCACCGGTAAATCTGCGGGCGACGCGCCGTTTGATTCCGGAGGCGCGCCCGTAATCAGCGTCGTTCGGGATGTTTGCCCGTAGGCCGGTAAAAATCCACGGATAACCGTACTCGCCCCGATTTGGCCAATCTGAGACAGGGTAGATAATTCAAGTTGCCCGGCAGCTTCTTCGCCCAACCCGCTGACAATCACCATCACCACCTGCGATGGCGTTAGCGGGGCATCGGTTGCAGGCTCAAGATTTACACCGGCCAACAGCGGCCGGTATGCTTTAACAGAATTGTAAAAAGAATTTATCCAGAAAAATGTGCCAACGGCCACACAGCTCAAAACAAAAATACTGAGCAAAATAGAAATGTACTTCTTCATAATGGCAAATTATACCAGTTTTTTGGCAAAACCTGTAAAAAACGGGCGCATCTCTTTGAGAGATGTCGAGTATTTCCCGCCCACGTCAATTTCTGGTGGCCACGGTAGGCCCTTAAGGAATGGTGCGTAAATAACTTACCCAATTGGGGCCGGCAACATATTGCGTAAATGGTGAATTTTAAACGAAATACCCGCCGGAAATTAAATTCAGGAAGAGTGACA
>CAYWSS010000436.1:0-5352 GCA_964460505.1 uncultured Caldilineaceae bacterium
AGTAAAAAGGGCACAAGGCCCAAATGCTACACCCGTCAATTAGAACTTGACTTAGTACTAAGCCATTAAAAAATTATGAGTCAAACTGAAATCACGACAAAAAATGAATTTATTCGCAAGCAAGCCTCCCAGATGAGAAACCCGGAGAGCATGAAGGCTATCATCTGGCACCGGTTCCGCCGCCATCCCGGAGCCATAGCCGGAATGATCGTGCTGAGTATTGTTGTTATGGCCGTCATTCTGGCCCCCTTATCCCCTTACGACCCGGTAAAATCTGATATGAGCAGTCGATTTCAAGCGCCCTCTCTGGAACATCCGATGGGAACCGACGCCCTGGGACGAGACTTGTTTACCCGCGTTCTCTACGGCGGGCGTGTCTCGCTATCTGTGGGCCTGATGGTCATTACAATCACCCTTTTAATTGGGGTTGCTGTCGGGTCTGTAGCCGGTTTCTTTGGGGGATGGGTGGACAACATTCTCATGCGAATCACCGATGCCGCCTTGTCCCTGCCATCTCTTCTGGTTTTGATTCTGTTGAGCGCCATTTTGAGTGAAACTGACCTGCCGTTTGTCAGCCGAAACAACGTGATAACTATCGCCGTGGTCATTGGCATACTCGCCTGGATGACGGTGGCTCGCCTGGTGAGAGCCAGCTTCCTGACCATCCGCGAGCAAGAGTTTGTTATCGCCGCCCGCTGCACGGGCACATCAAACGTCAGAATTATGCTGCGCCACATCCTGCCCAACGCCATCGGCCCGATTATTGTTGAAACAACCCTGGGATTGGGCTGGGCAATTATGGTCGAATCGGGCTTGAGTTTTCTGGGCTTTGGCATCCAGCCCCCCACCCCAAGTTGGGGAAACCTGCTGGGAAACGCCCAGGCGCATATGACCAGCCACCCCTGGTTAGCCATCTTCCCCGGCTTGATGATTTTTCTGACCATCATCTCGGTCAACTACATTGGTGATGGTCTGCGTGACGCGTTTGATCCCTACAAAGTCATCAGCCAGGGCGGAGGTGAGTAGACTCAGCAGAGCCAAATGTAGAACAAACTGTTAGTTTAACCTGCAGTTAAGCAAAAATTGGCTCTACTGATACTCCTCGTCACTTAAAAAATAGGCTCAACGCAGAATTGAGGGGTAAATGCAATGGGTAGGTCGGGTTGAGGTACGAAACCCGACAATCTTGGGCTGATTGTGTTGGGTTGAAGAATGAAACCCAACCTACCCCTCGAATCTACGTTGAACCAAAAAATATCAAATGAAAAACAAATAAATAACCTCACCGGGCAAAACAGGAGATTTAAGAATGAAGCAAACACCGTGTAAACTGGGAACCGTCAAGCTGGTACAACTCCAACCCACCGGCTTGATCATCAAGGAAACCAGGGCACCCTCAGGCTACTTTTATGATGCGTCCCGGCGCGTTGAAGTAGACCAACTTACTATATCTTCTCTGGGCATTGAGGCCACAACCCGCGCCGGAGAGCACGTGCTTGATATTCATCACCTCAATCATCCCCACAAGGAGTACGATGACGATGACTTGATTTGCATTGGCTTTACATCCCATTATGAAGCCATGCGAAGCCGTTTTGGGGCGCATCTGGTGGATGGTATTGCCGGAGAAAATATCATCATCGACTGTGACAGGGAGATTTGGCGAGAGGATCTGAGCCGGCAACTGGTTATCGAAGATGCCAATACCGGCTACCGGATGAGGCTGGAGTTGGTTAGCCACGCCGATCCCTGCCAGGAATTCAGTCAATTTGCTCTTGGCTCCCCCTACGAAAATCCTCCGGCCAAGAAGATGAAAGCAACGCTTCAATTTTTGGGGAAGGGGCGGCGTGGTTTTTTATTGGTTATGCAAGACGGGCAAAAAACAGCCACGGTTCAACCCGGAGACAAAGTGTTTGTGATTGATGGCGGTTAAATTCTCACTTGATGGAGAAAAATGAACGAGAAAAAACCAAATTTAGTCTTAAAAAACGCTTCAATTTATACCGTTGACCGGGATCGCAGTTGGGCACAGGCCATTGCCATTGCTGATGATAAAATTGTCTGTGCCGGTTCAAACGCAGAGATTGAGCCTTACATCGAATCTGATACGGTGGTTATAGATTTGGCCGGAAAGATGGTTCTGCCGGGCTTTATAGACGCCCACGGCCACCCGTCGCACACTATGGATTTTGTGGGCAACATCAGCCTTTACGGGCTGGATTCTGTTGAAGAATACCAAAAGGTAATCACAGAATTTGTCGAGAGCCGCGCTGAAGCCGAGCTATTTAGGGGCAGTGGTTGGAACGACTCCCTTTTCCCTAACACCGGCCCCGCTAAAGAAATTCTGGATGCCATCGTTCCGAACCGGCCAATCTGCCTGGTGTCCTACGATGGCCATTCTCTGTGGGTCAACTCAGTGGTTTTGGAACGGGCCGGAATAAACAAAGATACGCCCAACCCAAAAGGAGGGGTGATTGAACGTGATCCGGCCAGCGGCCAACCAACCGGCACCCTCAGAGAGACGGCCTCCAGATTAGTGGAGAAGGTGATCCCGGATTACTCGCTGGAAGAACGCAAAAACGCCTTGCTGGCTTACCAGGATATGGCCGCCCGGGCCGGCATCACTATGGCCTATGATGCCATGCTCGACGCGCAAAGTATTGCCCCGTTCAAAGCGCTTGAAGCCGAAGGGCTGCTCAAAATGCGTTTCTATGGCGCGATACATATGGAGCCGGATCAAGGATTTGAACAAATTAAAACAGTACTCGCCGAGCGCTCAAAAAACAGGCACGCCTACTTCCAAACCAACTCGGCCAAGATATTTGTTGATGGCGTCATCGAGGGGGGAACCGGATATCTTCTGGAACCTTACGAGCATATGCCCGAATACCGTGGAGAACTGCTGTGGGAATCTAAACTCTTGAACCCTGTGGTTGCCGCGCTGGACAAGGAAAACGTTCAGATTCACGTCCACGCCATTGGCGATGCCGCCACCCGTATTACCCTGGATGCCTTTGAACAGGCCCAAAAAACTAATGGCAAACGTGATTCGCGCCACGCCATTACGCATCTGCACCTTGTTGCTCCGGAAGATATCCCCCGCTTCAAACAACTGGAGGTAGTGGGCGTTGCGCAACCCTTCTGGTTTTCGGTTGAAGAGTACTATTGGAAATTAGCCCTGCCTTATCTGGGCAAAGAAAGAGCTGACCGGCAATATCCGATGCGGAGTTTTATTGAGGCCGGGGTGGTTATGGCCTCTTCCAGCGATTTTCCGGTGACGATTCCCTTTGACCCCCTGATTGCTATTCAACTGGGGATTACCCGCTCAGAGCCGGGCAAAGTGCCCGAAGAAATTTTATGGCCGGAAGAAAGGGTCAGTCTTGAAGATATGATTGCCAGTTTTACCATCAATGGCGCTTACGCCAACTTCATTGAAGACCAAACCGGCTCCATAGAAGCCGGCAAGCAAGCTGATCTTGTTGTTTTAGATCAGAATCTTTTTGAGATTTCGGCTGCTGAAATTACCAAGACCAAAGTAATGCTAACTTTGGTTGATGGAAAAGAGGTTTTTAGAGATACAACGTTTATTTGATAACCATTAAGGCATCAGATAACACCCACCTCGTTCCCACGTTCAGCGTGGGAACGAGAGTTGGCGGGTGTTATAGGAGGGAAACATGAAATACTTTTCCAGCAGACACAACAGGGGCCAAAATTTAAGGCCGCCCGACCTTTATGAATATTTTGTTGATAACTTCTGGTTCAAAACTATTGACCTTGAGAATTTGAAAATTAATGAACCCCTGCGTGGCAGCCACAAAGCTGATATTGTTATTGCCGGCGGCGGATACACAGGGCTTTCTGCGGCTTACAACATCAAGCGTAAGTTTCCGGACAAGAAAATTGTGCTGCTTGAGGGAGCTTTCTGTGGCTACGGGGCCAGTGGTCGAAACGGCGGATTCTGCATCGCTACCAGCCTCTTAGATTGGGGCCAGGTAAATCCTGAACGCCGCCGGAAAGATTTGGAAGTCTCATTTTATGGCCTGAAGCAGATCAAACACATGATTTCGGAACACGGCGTTGTGTGCGATTTTGAAGAAAATGGAATGTTGGAAGTGGCCCTGAACGAAAAGCAGATTCGAGAACTGGAAGATTACTCTGATGAGCTTGCCTCGTTTGGGCTTGATTCAACCCTAATTCAGGGGCCGGAACTGGAAGCTGAAATCAAATCGCCCCTGTTTGTGGCCGGCCTTAAAATGGCTTTCGGGGCCACGCTCAACCCGGCCAAACTTGCTCGTGAGATGAAGAGAGTCGTTGAAGAGTTGGGTGTCGAGGTTAGGGAACGGTCCGTCGTCACCCGCATTTCGCCCGGCAAAGTACACCTTGTAGATACAGAATTGGGCGATATTCGAGCGCCTGTCCTCGTCATTGCCCTCAACGCCTACGCTCATAAACTCGGTTTCTTCAGAGACCGTGTTTTTCCGGTTAGTGTTCATCAGATTGCCACCGAGCCACTTAACAAATCTCAATGGGAATCCATCGGCTGGCAAAATCGACAGGGTTTATCCGATCAGCGTCCGCTTTATAGTTATAGCATTCCGACTGCAGATGGTCGCATCCTTATGGGGGGAGTGGACTTTACGTATTATGACTATGACGCCTTAAGCTCCGGCAATGATAAAACAGTGACCCATCATATCGAGGAAAACCTGTTTGCGTTTTTCCCCCAATTAGAAGGGCTGCAAATAGAACACGCCTGGAGTGGTACAACCGCCTACTCATTGTCACGGATTCCCTCAGTGGGTGTGATGGGCGACGATCAGAATATCTATTACGGCGTTGGTTTCAGCGAAGGGGTGCCCTCTACGCAAACGGCCGGGCGCATTATTGCCGATCTTATGACCGGAGAATCAAACAAGTTTACCCGCCATTATATCGTCAATAAAAAAATCCCCTATGCCGGCCCTAAACTTTTGCGGGGGCTGTTTGGCAAAGCGTACAAGCGGAAGATGATGAAGTTTGGGTGATCGTTAAAGGAGACTGGCTTAGCTTATGGCACATCAAACTTTGGGCATCGTTTCAACCTATCCAAATAACAGGTTTACACGTTCACTCCAAAAATCAGGCCTATAAGAGATTTAATCCGTTCATTCCGTAAATCCTGCTCTGAACTGACCGCAAATAAGAGCAGGATTAGCCGAATGA
This sequence comes from uncultured Caldilineaceae bacterium, assembly GCA_964460505.1. GTDB lineage: Bacteria > Chloroflexota > Anaerolineae > 4572-78 > J111 > J095. The sequence goes on from CAYWSS010000436.1 coordinate 5,206, forward strand.
CAGGATTTTGATAGCGAAAAGTGTAAACCTATCTCTTGCCTCACTTCAGGCCAAATGAAACGATGCCAAACTTTGGAGATAAGGAGCCGTCTATGAAGCGGGGCTTCACACGCACCAGATGATAACGGAGTCCAAACCTTGGTTTGG
>CAYWSS010000437.1:0-5349 GCA_964460505.1 uncultured Caldilineaceae bacterium
AGCGTGCGGGAATGACATCTCAAAGTTCCGTTCTCATTCTGTTTTCAGTATAGGTCTGGATTTCCGGTTACGAAATTTCAGTTTCGTAACCGGAAATTCGGTCAGGCGGCCAATATAGTATTATCCTGCAACATTTGCGTTACGCTTGCGGCGAGAATCATTTGTTAATTATTAATTTGCGGCTTGCCGCGCTATGCTGTTTGTGCTGCAAATTTGCGTCAAGCGCGAAAATTTTCTTAACGCAGAGGGCGCAAGGGAAGCGCAGAGTTCTCAAAGCTTTTACCCAACACCTGTACTGCGCGCAGGCGCAAGTGTACCCAAAGAGAACACAATGAGGGGCCCCTGTCTCTGTGTTCTTTGTGAAATCTCTTCGCGTCTGTGGTTTAATTTTTGGTTGCGGCTTTTTGCTGCGTTACGCAATAAAAAGAGCCTGTCAGATAATCCGTCAGGCTTCTGCGCCGGGTTGTATTTTTTGTGGCCTAAAAAATGCTTCTGTCCAGAGCCATAATCAAAAATAGCAGGGCCAGATACGATTGGCTGAACTTGTACAGTTTTCGGCTAAGGCTTTTGCTGTTGTAGTTGTGCCAGAGCTTCCAGGCCAGATGCAAAAATCGAGCCCCCAGAATGGCGGCCAGAATCAAGTAAAACCAGCCAACCATATAAAACGTGAACGGCAGCAAGGTGATGGGAATGAGCAAAACTGAGTAGAGGAATATCTGGTAGCTTGTTTCTTTTTCTCCCACCACAACCGGCAGCATGGGAACCCTGGCCCGCGCGTAATCTTTTTTAACCATCATGGCCATGGCCCAGGTGTGAGGCGGAGTCCAGAAGAAGATGATGGCAAACAGGTAGAGCGCCCCCAAATCCAGCGAATTGGTGACGGCTGTCCAGCCAACCAGGGGAGGAATGGCTCCGGCAGCGCCGCCGATAACAATGTTGTGAATGGTTGAACGTTTGAGATACAGGGTGTAGAAAAATACGTAATAAATAATGCCGATGGTGCTGAGCATCGCGCTCAACATATTAACAAAGATGGCGAACATCAAGAACGAAAGCGTGCAGAGTAGTAATCCAAAGATGAGCGTTTCGTGGGGCGTGACCATACCGGTTACGGTGGCCCGGCGAGAGGTGCGGGACATAACCTGATCGATGTCGCTGTCAATGTAGCTGTTGAGCACGCTGGCCCCGCCGGCGGACAGCAGGCCGCCCAACAACGTATAAAGCATCAGGGAGACGGAGGACATTCCTTCTGCGGCAATAAACATAGCGGTCATGGTAGTTAGCAGCAGTAAGACCAGAACCCAGGGTTTGGTCAACTTAAAAAAGGTCATGGCCCGCTGCCGCGTGGACAGCGATGAGCGATCAACCGGTGGCCCGTCATCTACAGGCAGTACGGTTTCCAGAGTGAAATAACTGATGGTTCCCATAACAATCAGGCTGCCCCAGATAACGGCGCTAAATCCCAGGTGGATTACACGAATAAGATCGACCGGCAGAGAGGAGAGGCTATATAATCCGCCCAGACCCGCTTGTAGGAGAAACAACGCCCCCAGCACCGTAGCCCAGTTTTTTAAGGCGGGATGATCCCTGTACCCGCGTCGCGTTTGCAAAATTACTGCGGCCACCAGTACCCCGATAATAACGACCGTAAACCGATGAAGCAGCATAACCGCCAGGGTCAGTGAAAAATTTGCCGGGAAGATTTCCCCCCGGCAGAGTGGCCAATCCGGGCAAGCCCCGCCGGAGCCAGTGCCGGAAACCAGGGTTCCTGTCGTTAGCAGAAGCAAAAACCCTGCACCGGTCAGCAGAATGGACCGGAAATAGGATTTGTGGGAGTCGCTTCGAATTCCGGGATTTTGTGCCTGTTTGGCGGGAATACGGGCGGTAGTGGCCAGAATTGTAGCCAGGCCGAAAAGCAGTAAGGCCGGCAGCAAACTAATCACCGCCGGCAGCAACCCGGTGAAATTCGTGACAAAAAACGCGGTAATAACGTGCGCGGTTGAAACTGCAACCGCGGCCTGCGCCACCCTGAAAATCCTCGACTGGCGGGCGGTGCGCCTGACTTGAATGAAGATTGTCAGGCCAAGCAGCAATGCTGCCCCGCTAAAAATGAGATAGCCGGTATCCAGCCCCGGCATCAAGCCCAAGCCGGCAATTACGCTGAATAACACCAAAATCAAGGTGATTATGGCAAAGATATTCGTGAGCACTTTATAGCCGCTGCTTATATTTCTCGGCACTCGTATCTCCTGTATCCGTCAAAAAGGCGGATTTGATCAATATACGGCTTGAAATGTAAGAACCAGCAAAGTTACCAAAAAAGCCATGGGCAATACCGCCCAAAGAATATCCAAGGCCAGATTTCTTTTGCCCGCAGTGGGGTTTTGATTTGGACCGCCCATAGGTTGAAACCCTACCCGCATCAGTGAGTAGATGAGCAACCCCCCGGTAACGGCCAGAACAATTGTGGCTGTCCACAGGATAAGATCGTGGATTTCCCCCATAAACAAGGCGGGGGATAGAATTTGGTTCGTAACAGCTACCGCTAAATTTGTTGGTTTCACAAGTGTAAATTCCATTTCAAAATGAGTGAGAATCACAATATCTTGTGCAATTTGTCTCAAATTGCGTCGCTATTATAGTTGTGGAATTTTTGCGTGTCAAGCAGATATTCGTTGGTGATTACCCATATCTGCCTAAGACCGCAGAGGGTTCCTTTGTATAACAAATTTTGCTATCACTCCCGGGAAACTTACGAGCGTTTTGGGAAGATCAGTTGTAAAATCTCTGCGGTCTGGCGCAATATTAGACTTATGGGTAATCACCGAGTTATTTGTGGTGTCACGGTGACGTGTTTAACCTTTTGCGGTTAAACGGTTTTTACCGTTCCGGCAGTCCGACCATCAAGGTCGATCCGTCGAACGGCCCGATTGCACCCGCTTTCCCGTCCGAAGATATTACCGGCCCAAACTGATTGTTTGCTTCGTTCGATTCCGGAACATTGCCGGTGGTTGTGGCAAAATTCACGCTATCGGCATAGCCATACACGGTGGCTCCAGAGGGAAAGCTGCTACTGCCGCCCGCGTAATGCTTTCCCCCGGTAATCAGAGTTAGCGATTGCCCCGGATTGAGTGTAGCTGTGACACCCCAAAAGGAACCGTGGCTGGCAATTGTATCCCACGGCTGATTAACGCCCGGAGGCCCGGCGTTGGGGTTAAAATACACATCTACCCAGAACGGATTGTCTGTGGCCTTGTTTCCGGCATTGCGGATGGTGATGCTAACGCTGCCGCTCGAAGTGGTCAATTTGTCAATGACCAAATCCGGACCGATGGCAAAGCTTTTGAAGATGATGGGTAAAAAGATGTCATTGTCCCCGCCGCCACTGCTGCCCCGCCAACTGGTGAGAACACCATAGTCGTTCGCTCCGCTGTTGCTGAAGTGAATCCAGCCCACATTCTCAGCCCAGGCGTAACCGTCAAACTCACCCGTGGCCGGATCAATCGTCACCTGGCTGTCGGATGGATTAAAGTTGATCCAGCCTGCATTCGAACTCCATGCGTAGCCGGACAGATTGCCGTTGCCGTCGTTATTCACACCGTAGTTGGTGTAACTGCTGTTTGCATGGGGGCCCGTGCAGGTGCCCAGCTTTATCCAGCCGATATTCTCCGCCCAGGCGTATCCTTCCAGGTGGTCATCGTACACTGTAACCCCACCGTGATCAGGGTTGAAGTTTATCCAGCCGGCGTTACCGCCCCAGGCCCATTTGTTGGTGGCGTCGATGCTGCCCGCGGCGTAAACAATGCCTGCCAGCCCCAGAAACAGGACAGTCAAGGTTACGGTACTACTTATCATTATTTTTGTTTTCATTATCAACTCCGCCCCCAAAACTTCAGGATCCAAAAAAATATATTATCAAAGCCTCTCATTGCCCACCTCGCACCGGCCAGGTATAGTGGGGGCCGGAGGTCTTGGTAATTCTGGATACAAGGCCCCGGTACATATTCACCCGAAAGGCGCGAGTCGAGTCATCTGCGGTGGTCGTAGATGTCCAATAATCGGTTGCCCAGACGCCGGTGAAAGGATGACCGGTGGGTAACGAGGGATTATATCGGGAGAAATCTATCAGGCTGTGCAACTCGAGCACGTTGGGCAAGCGCCAATCACCCGCGCTGGAACCGTCGGTTAGGCCGCAACTACCATTTGCCACCCCGTTAGCCCTTGACAAAGCTGTGCTCCAGCTACTTGGGCCGGTAAAACAGTCGGCATCCTTTAACCAGATCAATCCGGTCATGTTGTCCGTCACTGTGCCGTCACCGTTGTCAGTAAAGCGTGGGCTGGGCCAGGCGATTCCTGCCTCCATGTCGCCGTCGTCACCGGAAGCGTAGCTGGTGGTTTGACCGGTTTTGGGCACACCGGCGTTGTAGGTGCTGCCTCCGGTCAGCGTACCGTCCACGCCAAACAGGTTAACCCCGCTTTTAATGTTTCCCGATATTAAATCCGTATCTCCCATCACGTAACCGCCGCCGTCATGATAACCGGCTGCAATCGCCACGTTTGTCGTTGTTGGGGTTAGTGTTACCGCGCCATTGTTAGTCATCGATCCGGTGCCGGGGCCGCCGGCGTTGGAGTAGGTGCGCCCGGCCAAAACCTGGCCATCGGTGGCGTTGCCGCCGGCCATTGTTCCCGTCCCGGTTTAGAGTCCCCATGCTCCGTCTCGCAATCCCCAGTAGGTTTTGCCGGCCATCACCTGAGTTCTGGTTGTTCCGTTTGTGTTATCCAGAGCAGGGGCTACCCCCATAATTTCGTTTATGGTGTGCATAGTACCTGTACCCGGCCCGGTGGACGGTTCGCTGAAAGCGCTTTGTGTACCTGCCGTCCCTGCGGTCAGCCGGCTGTACAGGTCTTCCAGGCTGTACGAATAGGTTGAGGCGGGATCGCTCCCGGAGTCCGGGTCCCCGGCTAAGGCTGCGCCTCCCCACCACAAACTACTCAACAAGACTACTCCAATAATTAAGTGTGATACCTTGATTTTGAAATTGATGTACATGTTGTCAACCTCCCTGGGTTTCATTCTCAATTTGTGTGATGCTTTCCATCTGGCATCCGAAAAAAAAACGCACCAACTACTTTTTTCTCCGCAGAGAAAAAGCTGTTGGCGCGTAATGAAAATGACGCGGTCGCGTCAGGGTGAGATCAGGAAACCGCAATCAGAAGAGTGGATGTGGGTGTGAGCGTGTGTGAGGCGCGTCATTGCTTAACCACAATTCATTCAGGAAAGCATTAAACAAATCTGGGTATCGTTTCATTCGGCCAAAATGAAGCAAAAGACAGGTTTACAATTTTCGC
>CAYWSS010000438.1:0-5334 GCA_964460505.1 uncultured Caldilineaceae bacterium
GCCAAATAAGGCAATGAGCAAAGTATTTAATTCTATCATTCTGCTAATTCTGTTCTTATTGCAGCCCGGTTTAGAACAGAATTGCCGGAATGATAGAAATGATAGAATTTTGCCGGCGAAAAATATTAAATAGGGCACTCTGTCTCCGTGCGCTTTGCGTCTGTGATGGCTCTGCGCAACTCCGTGCAACTTTATTTTCAAGGGAGTGCCCATAAGCCTACGGCACACCACAGCAAATGAAAATTGCCCTCACCCCCGTCGCTGACGCGACTCCCCCTCTCCCAATTTGGGAGAGGGGGTTGGGGGGGAGGGGTATTTACAGAGGAGACAAAATGTATGAAACTTACGATGTTATAATCATTGGGGCCGGTTCCGGGGGAATTACAGCGGCCCGCTTTGCAGCGGAACTGGGTGTAAAAGCAGCCCTGGTTGAAAAGAATAAAATCGGTGGGGATTGCACCTGGACCGGCTGCGTGCCCAGCAAAGCGCTGCTCAAGGTGGCAAAAATGGCCCACGCGGCCCGCGTCGCTCAAAAGTATGGAATTAATACCGGTCACGGCGATCCAACCGTAGATATGGCCCGCGTGCGTAGTTACGTGCAGCGGGTTATCGCCGAAATCCACCAGCACGAAACCCCCGAACATTTCAGACGGGACGGCATCGACATCATTTCCGGCGCGGCCACTTTTGTGGATGCGCGCACCATTCAAGTAGGGTCGCAACAGTTCGCCGCCAAAAAATTTATCATCGCCACCGGTGCTCACCCCTTTGTGCCCCCCATTCCCGGCCTGCAAGAGGTCCCCTACCTGACCTATTTACAGCTTTTTGAAAACGAGCACCTGCCGGAACATCTCGCAATAATTGGGGCCGGCCCCATTGGGGCAGAGATGGCGCAGGCCTACCGGCGATTAGGCGCGCAAGTAACCTTGATTGATGTTGGCTTGCTGCCCAGAGAAGAACCGGAAGCTTCGGTGGTGATGGAGCGGGTGTTTGCCGGCGAGGGCATCCGCTTTATCAAAGGGTTGGTTTCTGCTGTGCGACGGGAGAATGCCGGGATTGTGCTTACGGTTGAAGGGCAAGAGGTTCAGCCCGATATGCTGCTGGTTGCCGTGGGGCGGGTGCCGCACGTAAATTCTCTGAAACTGGAAGAGGCCGGGGTGAAATTTTCGGCCAGGGGTATTCCGGTAAACAGTTGTTTGCAAACCAATATTAAGCACATTTACGCCGTGGGCGATTGCGTGGCCGGAAACTACCAATTTACCCACTTTGCCGGTTGGCAGGGTTACAAAGCCATCCGCAATGCGTTGCTGCCCGGCAGTGAAAAGGGCACCACCGAGGTGATGCCCTGGACCACCTTCACCGATCCTGAAGTGGCGCATGTTGGATTGACCGAAGCCGAAGCCCGGGAGCAGTTTGGTGATTCCGTGCAGGTTGTTTTTCAGCCGCTGGAAATGGTTGACCGGGCCGTGACCGAAGATAACAGGGACGGTTTCTTTAAAGTGGTCTTTAAGAAAAATGGCAAGCTGTTGGGGGCCACAGTTGTGGCGGAGCGAGCCGGAGAAATGATTACCGAATACGCGCTTGCCCTGCAACGGGGCCTGAAAATGATCGACCTGGCCAACGTGATTCGTGTCTACCCCAGCTATTCGATGGGCACTATGCGGCTGGCTGCCCAAGTAGAGACAGAACGGGTGATGACCGGCTGGCTGGGCAAGGTGCTCCGCTACCTGGCCGGTGGGGCCGGCAATCGGGCACCTGTTATTTTAGAAACAGAAACCGGAAATGAAGCAGTGATACGTGATGCGTGACAAGTATCCTTGCGGAACACGTGTCACGCATCACGTATCACTCGTCACTCATCACGCAAAGTACAAAACAACCCAATGGAGAAAGCAATGGATGCTGAAATTTCAATGCCACTTCCGGCCACACTGAAAAAAATTGACCCCAAGCGGGATGCGAACTACGTCTTTTATGAGTTAACGCGCAGTATTTGCCCGGAATGTCGCAAAGTGATTGATGGCCAAATCCTGTTGCGCGATAACAAGGTTTACATGCGCAAGCGATGCCCCGACCACGGCCAATTTGAAGCCCTGGTTTACGGCGATGCCCAGGCCTACACCACCGCCACTAAATTCAACAAACCGGGCGCCATTCCCCTGCACTTTGCCACCGAGGTTGAGCGCGGCTGCCCCCACGATTGCGGCCTGTGCCCCGACCACCAGCAGCACGCCTGTGTGGGAATCATCGAGGTGAACAGCACCTGCAACATGGATTGCCCCCTCTGTTTTGCCAACGCCGGCGCCGGATTTAACCTGACTCTGGAAGAAGTGGAACATATCCTCGACCAGTTTGTGGCCGCCGAAGGGCTGGCCGAGGTGGTGCAATTTTCCGGGGGCGAACCGACCATCCACCCTCAGATTGTACCCATGCTGCGGGCCGCCGTCGCACGCAATATCCGGCATATTATGATTAATACCAATGGGCGGCGCATTGCCAACGACGATAAATTTCTGGCCGAACTGGCCGACATTCGCCCGGCGATATATTTTCAATTTGATGGATTTGAGGAAAACAGTTACCGCACCATTCGGGGCGAAGCCGATCTTTTGCCCGAAAAGCTGCGGGCGCTGGATCGCCTGGCCGAAATCAAATGCCCGGTCATTCTTGTTCCGGCGATAGTGCGTGGCGTTAACGAGCACGAAGTGGGCAAAATTGTAAAATTTGCCATGGATCATCCGGCCACGTTTGGCGTTAATTTTCAACCCGCGTTTCACGCCGGTCGATTTATGGCGCACGACCCTATGCAGCGCCTCACCAACCCCGACCTGATTAAACTGGTTGCAGCGCAGACAGAGGGTATGTTTCTGGAAGATGATTTTATCCCCGTCCCCTGCTGTTTTCCCACCTGCAATTCAGTCACCTACGCCTACGTTGATGGGGATGAAGTGATCCCGCTGCCCCGCATTATCAACGTGGATGATTACCTGGATTATATTTCAAACCGGGTGTTGGTGAATATTGCTGACGATGTAAAAGCAGCGCTGGAGGGGTTGTGGTCGTCGTCTGCGTTGCCGGGCACGGAAAAAGCCGCCTACAATTTTGCCATGACCTGCGCGGCCTGCGGCATCCCGGAGGGGGCCGGTGACGAAGATTTTGTACTGGGCAATATTTTTATGATTATGTTTCAGGATTTTCTCGACCCCTGGACATTTAACCAGAAAAATCTAATGAAATGCTGCAAGGAAATTTTGCTGCCGGACGGGAAACAAATTCCGTTTTGCGCTTACAACAACGTAGGCTATCGCGAGCAGGCCCGGGCGCAGCTTACGGCTCAGGAACCTGCCCGCCGACAAGCGCGGCGATCCGGGACGCGGTTTGAGTCGCAGCCACTCACGTTCTCATTTGGCAATTCCCCTGCCTTGGCAGCGACAAACGAAAAACTCAAGGCCAACGGAAGCAACGGTACACACTTATGACAACACTTTCTCAAACAAACCAGGCCCTGAAAGCGTGCTGCGCCACCGTGTACGAGAGTGATTTTGCTAAATTTTTATTGGGCGATTCATTCCACCCCGGCGGGCTGGCGCTTACCCAACGGCTCGGCAAATTGCTGAATTTGCAGCCCGGCCAACGGGTTCTTGATGTGGCTGCCGGCCAGGGGGCCAGTGCCATCTTTTTGGCCCAACAGTTTGACTGCCGGGTGGTGGGCCTTGATTTTGGCGTAAACACCGTCGCCGAAGCGACCGGCCGGGCTCAGCAAGCCGGGCTGGCCGGTCAGGTTTATTTTGAGCCGGGTGACGCCGAGAGCCTGCAATTTGATGACGCCACATTTGACGCTGTAATTTGTGAGTGCGCCTTTTGCACCTTCCCCAACAAACCGGCCGCGGCGCACGAATTTGCCCGCGTACTCCGGCCCGGCGGGCAGGTTGGGTTAAGCGACTTAACCCGCGATGGCTCGCTGCCTGATACGTTGGATGGCCTGTTAGCCTGGATTGCGTGCATCGCCGATGCCCGCTCTGTGGGCGATTATATTCAATTTCTTGAGCAAGGGGGGCTGGCTGTTCGGCAAATTGAAGCCCACAACAATGTGCTGGCCAAAATGGTTAGAAATATTCAGGCCAAATTACTGGGTGCGGAGCTAATGGTTAAACTCAACAAGTTAGACCTGCCCGGCACCGGCGTTGCCAATCTTGATCAGGCGCGAATAATGGCTAGATCTGCTGCCGAAGCGGTGCGCGCGGGCAAGTTGGGGTACGCGCTCATCACGGCGATTGCCGAAAATTAATTGGGTTATCCGGCAGAATTTTTTACCGTTGCATCTTCGCGCCTGGCGTTAAGTCTGGACACTACGTATCCGGACAATCCAAGAGGGCGATGGAAAACCACCGCCCTCGTTTCATGCTATTAAATCAGGGATGCTCGCCTGGTTTATTTGGCCAGGGTTCGGAGATAAGCCACAATATCCGCAATATCCTGATCGGTGAAGGCGGCCCTGCCTCCCTTGGGCGGCATGGCTACCCCGGTTGTGTTGAGTGGATCGTCTACCGGCCGGCCCATTGTAATAAATTCAACCAGTTCAGTATCGGTTAAGCCGGCCACAAATTCGCTGGTGGTCAGGTCTTTGCCTAACCCCTGTATCCCGGTAGCATCCGGGCCGTGGCAGGCGATACATACCTTGCCAAAGGTTTCTTTTCCAACGCCGGCCTCTTCTGCCAAAACTTTGCCGGCGTCGTCAGACTCCATAGAGCCTTCGGATTTGCTGCCCATCTGAGGCACGGCCGGTTCGTCACCAAAATTGTAGCGGAGCAGGAAATCGTGATTGCCTTCCTGACTGTGACAGCCCATACAACCGGCCACCGCCCCTTCTTTGTCGATGGCGCTGCCATCGGGTGCGGCTTTAACCCAATACCAGTCAGAGCCATCGGGATTGGAGCCTTCGGCTTTGTACATAATGGTCAAAGCGGCCAGTTCGCCGGGGTCGTCGGGGCCGGTGCCCATGTAGTTTTCTTTAAGGATGATGCTGCCGTAGGGCAGTTCGCCTTCAAAACCATTGCCGGTAGCCACGGATTGAGCGACATCGTTGACAAAGATGCGCACCACGTTGCCGTGCGGTTCGCCGCTTTTTAGGTAGCCGCTAAAATCGTTCCACCGGTCAGAAGGCCAACTGCCCCACTCGCCATAGGGCACCGAGTTGAGGACATATTCCAGAATGGCCTCGCCGCCGGCATCTACGTCCAATCCGGCGGTTGCAGGGGCTTCAGTTGGTACTTCTGTGGGTTCTGGTTTGGGCGTGGGGACTTCTGTAGGAACCTCAGTAGGAGCCACAGTGGG
>CAYWSS010000439.1:0-5311 GCA_964460505.1 uncultured Caldilineaceae bacterium
TTGAGTAAATGTGTGTTTCTTTTTCTCACCGCGCAGAGTTTGGGGGGGGTTTTCCCCCCGGAAAAAGAGCTTTAAAAAAATATGGCGGGTGTGCAGCCGCCATTGTACCGCCAGAGGTGGAGACTGTGCCTTTAATTTTGCAATGTCTGCCGGGACTTCTACCAGACAAAGATTTGTGTTCGCTGGAAACCGAGGGGGTTCCAACGGGGTCAGGATACCCTCAGTCTCTACTGCCGGGTTGATAACCGGGTATTGAGAGCGCAGCGCTTCCGGATCCGCAAACTGCTTATCAATTCGTCTGGCCACGTGCGGCGAAGCAATCCACCAATCTACCCGAAAGCGGTCGCTGGGCAGCCCGGCATTAAGTTTGTCATCCAGCGTGCCGTACAGATTTGGCAGGTAGGTGTGGCAGACCGCCCCCAGTTTTTTTACATTCAGGCTGGCGTTGCGACCCTGTAGCGGGTCGAACGTCCAGGTGATGAGGTCCAGCCCTTTTTTTAAAGCCGCGTCTCTTTGGGCCAATTTCAATTGATAGCCCAGCCCCCGTCCCTGGTAGGCAGGGCGAACCCCTGCCTGATGCGAAGCCAGTTTTATCCGTCCGGCTTCGGTGGTAGCAATAAAGCCATAGGAAAAGCCGACGGGCTTCTCATTATCAACCATTAAATGCACAATACCGCCTTCTTTGGCAATGGTCAGCAAGAGATGCGCCGGAGCAATGCCTTCCGGCGATCCCCAAATTTCTTGCTGTAAACGCTCAAGGAGCAGGCACTCATCTATTGTTACTGGGGTTTTTATTGAAATATTCATCCGGTAGCCACCCAATTGGAATGGGTAAATTTTACACAAAATTACATAATCGGCAATCTTTGAACCTTAGTAGAAAAACGGAGAAAAAGCAGGAGGAAATTTTTATTTACATAATGATTATTCGGGATTGCGGATTATCAATTTAATGTGTATAATTGATAATGGGTGGTTGTCCAGTGGTACTATATCTTGTATAATTTATTATTTTTACGCCCATATGTAGTAGTTTGTGGAAATTTCTAATAAAGTGCGATCTGGTTTTTTAATATCCTGTCTTTTTATTATTAGTGCCTGTAACAGTATCGGGTTAACGTCTTTGCCGGAAGTAACACCGGTAGAGACGCAGCCGGACGTGGCGTTTGTGCAGGCAACCGCCACGGCCACAGTGGTAATTGCGACCTCTGTGGTTGGGCAAGCGGAAATAGGGTTAGACCGCGCCGTAGAAAACGGATTGCCGCTGGTTGCCAGGGTTAATGGCGAGCCGGTATTTCTCGAAGCCTACCAACAGCAGATTCTGGCTTTTGAACAGCTATTTCGTGATCAGGGTGTAAATTTTGATAGCGAGGACAGGCAGGTGCTGATGGATGAAATGCAGCAGCAAGTGTTGCAGGGCCTCGTGGATCAGCGCATTATTGAGCAGTACGCCGAGAAAATGGGTCTGACTGTTGTGGAGGACGAATTAGAGGATAAAGTTAAAGAGGCCGTAACCCAACCTGTTACGCAAGAGCAGTTTGAGTCCTGGTTAGCTGAAAATAATCTCAATTATCAACAATTTACCGGTAACCTGAAGTCTCAACTGATTGCCAACAAGGTTTTTGATCGTGTTACCCGGAATATGCCAATTACAGCAGAGCAGATCAGGCTGCAATACGTTCGGCTGGATTCCGAAGCAGAAGCCCGGGAGATAGTTGAGCAACTGGGACAGGGAAAAAATTTTACACAATTAGTTCAGGAACAGATAGAAAACGAGCAGCAATTCGGTTTTCTGGACTGGTTTCCCCGGCAAGCCAATTTAATTCCCGCCGAGGTGGAGGCAGTGGCTTTTTCTCTGCAGCCGGGGGAGATTAGCGGGCCTATCGAAACGCCGGCCGGGTTTTATATCATCAAGCTTGAAGGAAGAGATTTAGATTACCCGTTAGCCAACGAGGTGTTGCAGGGGCTTAAAAACCAAATATTTTCTGACTGGCTGAAAGATCAGCGAGCATCAACAATAATTGAAAGATTTGCTGCACCGCAGTAGATGCCGGAAAGCTAATTAATTGTGGACATCACCGGTAATTGGGTTATACTTGTATAGCTGTGGCGGGTGAGTCCTGCCAGTTTACTGCTAATTAGGGAGTACCGGTTTTATAATGCAGCAAGTCAGTAGAAAAAGATCAAATTTGGGCCTGTTAATTATTGTTGGCACACTGTTTATTTTGATGCTCATTTTGATGGTGGTTGTGGGCATACTCATTTATTCCCGGGCCAGTGTGGGTACATCAAGCTCAATTATTGGCCGTTCATCACTCAATCAGCTTGAACCCGATCAAATTGACCCGGCCCTGGCCGTGGCTTCGTTGGGCGGCGTGCCGGAGGTGGAGATCATTGCCGAGGCGCTCGACAAAGCCAGGCCGGAAACGGCATTGTCGGTCTTGTTGTTTGAACCAATGTTAAATAACAAGGAGAGTGCCGGAGGATTTTTGCAACTGGCTCGAACTTATGCCGGCGGCGGCAACAATCGGGATGCGGCTTTTAGCTACAAAATGGCCGGCGCAATTGCTACCCTCGCGCCCGATCTGTCAGATACCGTTAGAGCCGACATATTTTTGCAGGCGGGCGGAGGGTTTACGGGCATCGAAAAAGCGGGGGTGGCAGAAATCTATCTTTAACCAGGCCTTTTGGTTGTTTCTTCCAAGCCCCACTTGCAGGCAGCTCACCGGCGCAGAATTTTTGAACGCCTGCAGAAAGATTTTATCGCTCTGAATGAGCGGGCGCTGGCCAGAGAAAGTTTGAATTTGGGGGCAAATCCACCCAGGCTCAAACTGGTTTCGCAGGTAGAGGTTATTTTGCCGGAAGGCGATCCTATTTCTCTGCCGGAGGAAATTCAAACGGCGGTTGCGGATAGATGGTGGGCAGCGCAGGAACTGGCGGCCCTGTTGGTAACCCGGGGCGGCAAGGTGGAACAGAAAGATATTGCCCCATTAGCCGGGATGCTGGTGGCCGAAGATTTACTGAAACTGCCCTACTACCGGCAAGAATTTGCTAACGCAACGCAGCTATCTAAAAAGATTGATATTACCACGGCCCAGATTGAATGGCTATCTACCAAATATCGGGTAGCGCGAAAAGGATACGGCTTGAGCCTTGTCCCGAATTGGGAAACTGACGCAGAACGTATCAGGGCAGATTTGACAAAGACATACGAAGCGCTGTTTGCGCTTTATGCCGATTTGGTGGTGGCCCTGCCGGATGTGTCTCAAATTGATAAAGCTACAGAAGAGCGATTGCGCATTGAGATTTTGGCCGGCGAAATAGGCCGTTACCCGAACTATCCGGAAGAACAGCGCCGGGCGCAGTTAATAGATGCCACCGAGCAATTGATAACCACCCGGCCGGCCATCAATGTTTTTGTCGGAATCGGCGGGGTGGATAATCAAAAAATGTATACGCTTATCACTAAGGAATAAGAAAGTTTTAAACTTGCAGGCTTTTTAAGCCGTGTTGACATTTTGCGTTACGTCATTCTGAGCAACCAGCGGGAGCGAAGAATCTCCAGATACGGGCAAATCAGGCGACATTGCCGGAGATTCCTCATCGCTGCGCTCTCTGGAATGACATGTTTGAGAAACTGTTAACAGAACCTGGAATTTGGTTGACGCTTCTAAAAAACCCTGGCTTTATGGGCAGTCGATAAAACTCTATAAACTCCACAAGGCCTACAAGGAGCCGCCGATGGCGCGGGGGATGTGGGGAGATATTACCCGCTTGTAGTCAGCCTCGAAGCGAAAGCGGAGTGGCGTTAGACGACCGAAGGTCCACTGCGTTGCGTATCTGACTACGAATATTTTATACGAGGAGAACAATTATGCAGGGATTAGATAATCGCCTGACAACCGTTTTGTTGGCAATGGTTTTGGGAATGACGTTGCTTTCTATTTTGTGTTACGCCACAATTTTCATCCAACCCAATATTCCCTTTAATCCCCTTAGCCCACAGCAGGCAACCGAAGCGGCCGGAACACGCATTGCATCGTTTCCAACACCAGCACCTCAATCTTCTGCTACCACAGATCAAACCTATCCGCCCACCTGGACTCCAACCTTAACCAACACCCCCGGCCCCACCAAAACCTCCACCAGCACGCGAACTCCAACGCCAACAAAAACGGCTACACCCACGCGTACCCCTACGGCCACCCGCACTAAAACTCCCCTGCCGCCAACTGTGCCTCCGCCACCTACAGCCACGCCTACGCCGCTGCCCTATACAGTTTCATCCCACAGCAGCAAAAATAATTGCGCCGATACCGGCCTGGAAGGTATAATTAATGGAGCAAACGGTTTGCCCATGGCCGGCGTACAGGTTCAATATGGAGAAATAGGGGTAGCCGGCAGTAGATTTATTGCTACCACAGATAACAATGGTCGATACGGTGCGCTGTTAATTCCCGGGGCCAGTAAACCCGCCTCTTACCAATCGCACAACTGGTATGCCTATATTTTGGATAGCGGCCGGCGCGCCAGCGAAGAGTTTAGATTTACCACAGACCCAATCTATGCCAATAATCCCAAACATTGCACCAGTGGTGGCAATAATAACAATAACGGCAACAGTAATAAATTAGGGCCGGGGTGCGTAATTGACCCCTGCAAGGTTAGCACCACTATTCAGGTAAAAGTTATCAATTGGCAGAAACGATTTGAATAAAATCAGGCGGTTGCCCACTGACGTATTGATTGATGATCCAAGGATTTATCTAATGGCATTAAATAAAAGAGCAAGATTATCATTTGGTTCAACAGAGCTGGATGGTATGCTGGGCGGGGGGCTGTTAGAAGGTACGGCTTGCCTGATAAGCGGGCCGCCCGGAATTGGCAAAACCACGCTCGGACTTCAATTTCTTACTGCCGGAATTAAGGCCGGACAAAATGGCTTGATGGTCTCGTTTGAGGAGTTTCCCTCATCACTGATGCGAGACGCAATACAACTCGGTTGGGATTTAAAAGCAATGGAGAAAGATGGCCGTTTTGCCATTATTTTTACATCCCCACAAGTATTTCTGGATAGCCTCAGAGCCGGTAATGTAGGTCCGATTGCCGAAAGAATCCAGAAAATGAATCCGGAGCGTATTGTTATAGACAGTACCTCTCATTTTCAACGATTGACTACCGACCCCTTGGAACTGCGGGATAATTTTAATATCCTGGTAAATGCCCTGAAACGCCAGGGAATAACATCGCTCCTGTTAGATGAAGCGCTCAAGGTTTTGGAGGAACAGCAGGGCAGGCTGGCCTCTCTCCC
>CAYWSS010000440.1:0-5299 GCA_964460505.1 uncultured Caldilineaceae bacterium
GCTTCACCTTCTGCGGCCATTTCGCCAATCATTTCACCGCTCTGGTAAATGGGCACAAAGGCATCAGCCTGTACCTGGCTGACCGCAATTTGCGGGTCGGCGCAGTCACCCATTTCATTACAGGTGATGCTGCCGGTAATTCCTGCCAGGCCACTGGTGGCGTACAAGGCATCGCGCAGCGCCTGGCGGCCAATCAGGGTGTTGCCGTCGGCATCTTGCTGGGCTACGGCTTCTACCGCATCCATAATCATCAACGCCGCATCGTAGGCGTGCGCGTGGAACGGCGCGGTCGGCTCGCCGCCGGTCAGCTCCGCGTATTTGGCCAGAAAGTCGGTGTAGATCTGGTTTTCAAAGCTCAGGTCGGGGCCGGACAGGTACATGCCCTGCGCGGCAGGCCCGGCCGCTTCCAGGAATTGCGGAGATTGCATACCGTCGGCTCCGGCCAGAACGGTATTTTCTAACCCGGAAATCTCTTTGGCCTGGGCGGTAACAAAGCCGCCTTCGGCAATGAAAATCGGGTAGTAAATCAGGTCGGGGGCGCCGGTGGCAATCGAGGTCAGCACCGGGCGCATGTCGGTATCGCCCACATTAACCGCTTCCTGAGCGGTAATCGAACCCCCCATTTCCACAAAGGTGTCGGCAAACACTTGCTGCAACTGCTCGGCGTAGGGGCTGCCATCGTGAATGGTGGCCGCAGAGCGCAGGCCCAGTTCATTGTAAACAAACTCGGCCATAACCCGCCCCTGAATGTTGTCGTTGTGGGCTGTGCGCAGGAAGCTGTCTACGTGACCGCCTTCGCCGGTTAGCGAGGGGGCGGTACAAGAGGGAGAAATCATGGTCAGCCCGGCATCATTGTAAATGGGGGCGGCCGGCGTACAGGAACTGGAGCAATTGTGACCCACCACGCCCACTACGCTGTCGTCAGAGGCAATCTTGGTGGCTGCGGTCTGCCCGCCTTCGGCGGAGCAGCCGCCGTCTTCGGCCAGCAGTTCAACCGGGTGGCCGGCGACGTCGCCGCGTTGGCTGATGGCAATCTCAACGCCAACCTGGGTATCGATCCCGAGGGGAGCGTTGGGGCCGGCAATTACCAGCGCCGAGGCTATTTTTATGGGGTCGCCGGGGGCAATGGTGATGCAGCCCAGGTCATCGGTACAGCCTTCGGCTGCTTCTGCGGCCGGGGCTTCTTCTTTGACTTCTTCAGCAGGAGCCGCTTCTTCTTTAGGCTCTTCTGCCGGAGCTGCCGCTTCTTCTTTTGCTTCGGGGGCTGCGGGTTGAGCGCCACCACAAGCTGCTACAACTAAAGCTAAAGTAGCTAACAAAGCAATTAACCAAAAGGTTTTTTTAGTCATTCCTTAAATCTCCTCCACATTAAGATTAATTAATGGCTTTTGTAACTATTCATCTACTGCACCTGATGGGTACAGCAACCGTAAGAAATAAAACTGTAACCCGATATTTGACCGGGTTAACCCAGCATTTATCTGTTTCGGTTGAATATCCGGAACAATCGTCTGGTAAGGTGAATAGTTAATGGCTTTTAAACTGTAATGGTTGGGCAACAAAATTATCGAGGGACACCACCACCTTTCAACAAAGTAGTTTTTCAGCCACCCTCCGAGGATTAAGAAAACCGGACGATTCTACAATTGCTCACACTACTGTCAACAGCACAATGAGATGTGACAAAATACGTTACAGGCCGGAATTCTACGCTAGTTGTAGGAAGAGTGGGTGATTGGTATATTCAACCCTGTTTAAATCAAAAACAACAGGGTCCAAAATACACCTTGTTGATTTTACACCAAACTTTCAGGATTAGCGAATAAAGAGAGTCCTTTTGTTGAATTTTATGAAACCGCTTACGTATACACGTGGCAAATAAATTCGCCTGCATATTTGCTGTGTTTAATCAATGAGGCGCACCCACTATTTTCCTTAAAACAGGTGCTTATAAAAAAATTTTGGGATTTTTTGATTATCCCTGAAAAATTTTTATTAAAAAACAAGCCAAATTGCATACTTATCGAATAGCAACCTGACTTCCTTCCGGGGTTTTCCACACATCAATCCGCACCGGAAAGGCGTCTTTTAATTCATCAATGTGGGTGATGACAATCAGCTTTTCAAAATCATCCTGCACGGTGTTGATGACTTCAACCAACCGCTCCCGGCCCTGAGTATCTTGTGTGCCAAACCCTTCATCAATCATCAGGGTTTGCAACCGCGCTCCGGCCCGCCGGGCCAGCACTTTGCTGATGGCAATTCTGATGGCAAAGTTAATGCGAAACGCTTCGCCGCCGGAATAGAGTTCGTAATCGCGGGTGCCGGCTTCGTCGGCAATGCGAATATTGAGCGTTTCAATGGTGCTGCCGCTGCTTTTGGCCTCGCGCTGCGTTTCAAAGCGAAGGCTCATGCGCCCATCCGTCATCCGGTTGAGCAGCAAATTGGCTTCGTCCTCAATTTCGGGAATGGCGCTTTCTATTAACAGGGCTTGCACCCCCTTTTTGCCAAAGGCTGTTTGCAACTCCCGATAGATGCCCAGCGATTCTTTGATTTGCTGTAGTTTATCTTCCTGTTTTCCGCGCTCTTTGGCCTGATAGGCAATGTGGTCCAACATCTGGTTGGCCCGGGCCACCCGGTCGCGGGCGTAGCGCACTTCCCGTTGATGCGTATCAACGGCAGCACCGGCTTCGTTCAAGCGGCGCACCAGATCCAAAAAGCCGGCGGTATCCTGTTCCAGCTCAACAATTTTCTGCCGGTCGGCGGCGGTCTGGCCAAGCAGCCGGGCGTGCCGCGTTTTTTCTCTTTCCAGACGCTGCTCTTCCTCTTTAATCCGCTTTTCTGCTTCGGCCAGGTTGCGGCCATCATCTTCAAAATGGGTCAGCGTGTCAACGGCTTGCCGGGCTTGCTGGTGGGCGCTTTTTTTGTAGCCCAGCAACTCCAGTTCAGTTTCCACCTCAACCAGGTCGGTCAACACGTCGGTGGCAAAATCGCGGTTGTCCAGCCGTTTTTGCAGCGCCGCTTGCCCGGCCTGGGCGGTTGCCAGCTTATCCACGGCTTCTTCTGCCTCCTGTACCGATTGCTCCAACCGGGCCACCTTGCCCTGCGCGCGAGCCAATTGGCGCAGTTGCTTTTCTGCCTGCGCAATGGCCTGCTTTAGCGATTTTTGCTCGCTTTTTATTTCTGCAAGCCGGGTTCGGTTGGTTCGATACAAATCGCCCTTGGTTTTGCCTTCGGTTCTAAATTGGGTAGAAACCTCCTGCCGGTGTGTTTCGTCGAGAGGGCGTTTGCACACCGGGCAACTGGAGCCGGCCTCTTCAAGCCGGGTGAGGTTTTCCTTTATATCGTCCATCTCCAGCTTGAACTGCTTGTTCTGCTCGGTCAGGCGAGCATTTTCCTGCCCCAGGGCCGCCAGTGCATCCCGCTGAAGCGTTTGTTCGCTTTCCAACTGTTTGAGCGCGTCCAGTTCAGTCTGTGTTTTTTTCAGTTGGGCCACCAATGAATCTTTGGCGGCTACTTTGGGTTGAACCAAATTTATGGTTGCGGTAATTTCACGTAAATCCGCCTCTATTTTTGAATGCGCCAATTGAACAGCTTTGTCCAACTCATGCTTGCGGTTGGACAACCTGGCCGATTCCTGCAAGCGATTGTCCCAATCTTTAACATCTGCTTTGGCTTGAGCCAATTGCGCCAGGCCGGCCTCAATTTTGTCTCGTTTAGCCAGGATAGTTTGATACCGCTCAATATTTTTTTGCGCGGCGGCTATGGCCTGGGCCAGATCGGCCAAATCAGACTCGGCCCCGGACAGGCGATCTCGCAGGTCATCTAATTGGCGCTGTTTGTCGTTGATGGCCCGATGTTGGTCGCGCAGGCTCTCCATCTCATGTTCCGCCGCCTCCAATGCTGCCGCCAGGGCAGCCACATCCTTTTCTGCGGTCACCAGTTGATTTCGATACTCCGGTTCGCGAGCCAGTTCTCCTTCAATTCGTTTTATTTCCGCTTCAACAACGGCCACTTCCGTTTGTTTCCGGTTGGCCCGCTGCTTGGCCCGGTCCGAGTACTGCTCGTACAGTTCCAGCCCCAGAACATCGCTTAAAATTTTCTTGCGCTCCGATGGGGTTCGGGTGGTAAACTCATCGGCCCGCCCCTGAAGCAAAAAGGCAGAATTGATAAAGGTTTCATAATCCAGCCGCAAGAGTTGATTGATTTTCTTTTCGGTGGCCCGCAAACTGTTTTCCGTCAGGGTACGCCACCCGCCGGCATCTTCAACCTGAAAACTCAAATTGCTGCGCCCTCGTTTGGCAGCATCCCGTTTACGAACAATGCGATAAACATTTTCATTGAGCGAAAAGGTGAATTCAACCTCCATTTCGCTTTGCCCCAGCCGGATCAAATCGTCGGCCCGGCTCACTCTGGCTTTGCCCCACACCGCCCATGTCATGGCATCAAGCAGGCTGCTTTTTCCGGCTCCGTTATCGCCGGTGAGCGCCGCTAAATGGATGCCTTGAAACGGCAAGGTCGCCTCCTGATACGCCATAAAATTTCTAAGTTTTAGTTGAACCGGAATCATTGGGTATCCTTGTAAAATGTCTATTGAAATTGCTTTTTTCGGCAATTTATGTGCGGTTTCATCTCCAGAAAACCGAGCCTGCACATCTTACCATAGCGCACCGCTGGAAGCAATCGAAAAAAAACAATCTGGTTGACATAATTTATTTTGCTATGGTATACTGAACCATAATTCCTGTTTAAAAGGGACAAAAGGAGTTTATTATGGCTGTTGATTTTGACTTTGACACAGATTACAATGACGACGCGGATAATCAGCCGGAAGAAACGTTTGATCCTGATTTGATTGAGCCCCCCGATTTTGAAGATACCGGCGAATTTAAAGACGCCGAAGAATTTGATGAGGATGACAACGAATCAACAGGCCGCAGCCCGCTGAGGCTTATTTTGTTGGCTTTGCTGGTGTTGGTTTTGCTGTGCGGTGTATGCTATCTGGCCTCTCGCTTTGTGCCACTGCCTTTTGGCGGTTCCGCTCCGCCGCCCGCGCCCGCGCCGGTTCAAGACACGCCCACTCCGGTTCCTGTCGAAGAGGATTCGGCCGCCGGTGGAGCTGCGGGCGGCTGGTGGGCTTCGCGCGTCTAGCCGGCGCCGCACACACGCTATGAGGCCACAATCGGCGAAACGACCGGGGAGGGGTTGGGAGTGGGCGACTCGGCGGGCGGGCCAAGCGAGACCAGCCGCTACGCCGGGGCGCTGGACGAACTGGCCGTCTGGAGCGTCCCACTCAGCA
>CAYWSS010000441.1:0-5297 GCA_964460505.1 uncultured Caldilineaceae bacterium
CGGTCGCCGGTAACAATGAGGGCCTCAATGCCCTGCGCCGCCGCCTGATTGGCCCGCGGGCCCAGCAGGTCGGCCGCCTCGTACCCTTCTTTGGTAAATACGGGCATATTGAAGGCTTTGACCGCCTGCTCGATGCGGGCAATTTGGGTGCGCAAATCATCGGGCATTTTCTCGCGGGTGGCTTTATATTCGCCGTACATTTTGTGCCGGAACGTGTCGCCGAGGTCAAAAGTAACAATAAAATAATCGGGATTGTATTCTTTCCACACGGCCAAAATCATGTTGATAAAGCCGTACACGGCATGCGTCGGTTCGCCCGCGCTGGTGTTGAAGTTGGCCGGCATTCCAAAATAGGCCCGGTAGGCCAGGGCGTGTCCGTCGATAAGGACAAGGATTGGTTTTTTATTGCTCATTTATCCCACCCAAATTGCAAAATAGTAAACCACAATACTTACAAACAAAATACTGTCGATGCGGTCCAGAAACCCGCCGTGGCCGGGAAACAGGTGCGAAGAATCTTTTACGCCCACATCCCGCTTCATCATCGAAATGGATATGTCACCAAACAACCCGGCCACGGGCACAATGGCGCCAATGACCAGCGCAGACCCCCAACTCCAGTTGGGGGTAAAAGCTGCGATGATAACCGCCACGACCAAACTGCCGGCAAGGCCCCCCAATAAACCTTCCCAGGTTTTCTTGGGGCTGTGGCGCGGCCACAGTTTACGCTGGCCAATGGCTCGCCCGGTGAAATAGGCAAAGGTATCTGAGGCCCATGTGCAAAGCAGGGCCAGCCAAACCCAGTACAATCCATCGGCCAGTTCCCGTAAGGCCACCAAATGGCCCATTCCCCAGCCAATGTAAAGGCCGCCGGCCAGAGTCAAGGCCCAGGTAGCGGTGGGGTTGGCAGTATCATAAAAAAGCTGCCACACCAGCGACACCAGCAGGACAACGCTGATAACCAGGGCAATTAACCGCACACTGGCATAATAACTATCCACAATGAGCAGAACTATCAGCAGCAGGGTAATGACCCACGCTGTGTGGTAGCCGCCCGCCTTCATCATTTGTCCAAATTCCCAGCCGGCAATTAATGCCGCCAAAATAGCGCCGGCTAAAAACCATAGGCCGCCGGCAAAAACTGCGGCAACTACAACAGGCAACGCCACAAGCGCTGCAATGACTCGTGTACGCAACTTATTTCTCCATTTATCAAGTTTTAAGTTTATCAAGCCGAATGGCTTGCCAGACTGCTGGATTTTGCGGTATTTTTGAGGATTTCTAGGTATCTTCTCAAAAAGCAGGAGCGAAGCTTGGGCCGGTCTTCTGACCGTGCCCGATGGTGGCTCGGTCGGAAACCGGCCACAGCCTCTTCCCGACAAATTGAGAAGATATATTTTTAACAACTAACTATTCCGGATGCTTTAATTATTTTCAAAGCGAAAGCAGGCTCAAGTAGATCCAAATTTGAGGAGTAAGGCATCCTCAGATGCCGAACGCCGCCGTATCTGAGGATGCTGGCTCCTCAAAAATTGGATCTACTGAGCCTGCTCAGTTGGTTCCGGTAAATTTTCACCTTTTGGGGCCAAAACTGCTACCGAGGCCACCACATCGTTGGGTTTCATATTCATCACCCTTACGCCTTGGGTTGCCCGCCCCTGCTGCGAAACACTGGCTATTGGCGTACGCAGCATCATGCCTTCTCTGGAAATGAGCGTAATGTCGCCCTTGGTGGTTACGACCCGAGCGGCCACAATTTGGCCGGAGCGGTACATATCTTTGGACAGCGTTCGCACCCCACCCCCATATCTACGCTGAGTATTGTATTCGCTCAAAAGGGTACGTTTGGCATAGCCGTTTTCAGTAACAACCAACAAATAGGCTTCAGGGTCAATAATATCCATACCGCGAATTTCATCGTCACTTCTCAAGCGCATGGCTGCCACGCCCGCGGCTGTACGACCCATTGGGCGAACATCATTTTCATCAAAGCGAATAGCCTGTCCGCTCTTTGAGACAACAATGACCTCATTGCGCCCCCCGGTCAGCTTGACCCAGCCCAAGTCATCGTCCTGGTCAAGCGTCAGCGCAATCAGCCCGCTGGGGCGAACCGATTTGAATTCGCTCAGGCTGCATCGTTTGGTGCGGCCTTTGCGGGTAAGCATAATCAGGTATTCGGCTTCGTCAAAGTCGGGCACCACCACCGCTGCGGTGATTTTTTCGCCGGGCATAATGTTAATCAAATTGATAATGGAGATGCCTTTGGCGGTGCGGCTGGCATCGGGAATGCGCCATGCTTTTTCTGAATACACCTTGCCTTTGTCTGTAAAATAGAGGATGGTATTGAGCGTGCGGGCGGCAAATAAAAACTCAACCACATCTTCATCGCGGGTGGTCATGCCGGTCACGCCGCGTCCGCCCCGTCCCTGCGAACGATAGGTTTGGCTGGGAACTCGCTTGATGTAGCCGCGCTGGGTAATAGAGATGAGAATCTCCTCATCTTTTACCAAATCTTCCTCGTTAAAATCGCCTGTCTCGTCAACCAGAAGCATCGTGCGGCGTTCATCGCCATACTCATCTTTAATTTCTACCAAATCTTCCCGGATTAATCCCAGGATTTTTTCCGGACTGGCCAGCAGGTTTTCCAGGTAATTGATGGTCTTCATCACTTCCTGATATTCAGCTTCAATTTTCTGGCGTTCCAGCGCCGCCAGACGGCGCAACTGCATCTCCAGAATAGCCTGGGCTTGTATCTGAGTTAAATTAAATTTTGAAATTAATTGATTGCGGGCATCTTCGGTGTCGTTACTGCCACGGATAGTTTTAATGATGGGGTCCAGATTGCCCAGCGCAATGCGCAGCCCTTCCAGAATATGGGCGCGGTGTTTTGCCCGTTCCAACTCATACTCGGTGCGGCGGGTAATTACATCCTGCCGGTGCTCAACGTAGGCCATGAGCGCTCGCTTTAAGGGCAACACCCGTGGTTCGCCATCAAGCAGGGCCAGCATATTAATGCCAAATGTGGATTGCAATGTGGTATGTTTGTAAAGCTGGTTGAGCACCTTGTTAGGTTGCGCTCCCCGCTTCAATTCGATGACAACGGAGAGACCGGTCCGGTCTGATTCGTCTCGCAAGTCTGAAATATCTTTAATTTTGCCGTATCGAACTAAATCGGCAATACGTTCCAGCAGTGAAGATTTGTTGACCTGGTAGGGAATCTCTGTCACCACAATTTTGTAGCGATTGCCCTTCATTTCTTCGATGCCGGCCTTGGCCCGCATGGTAATGCGGCCTCTGCCGGTGGCGTAGGCGTTAAGTAGCCCCTCCTGCCCAAACATAGTGGCGCCGGTGGGAAAATCGGGGCCTTTAACAAACTGCATCAAATCTTCAACCGTAACCTCGTCCAGAGTGTCGTAATTATCAATCAGGTAAATAATTGCATCGCACAGTTCATTTAGATTGTGGGGAGGAATGTTGGTAGCCATTCCCACCGCAATGCCGGAGGTGCCGTTTAACAGAAGGTTGGGTAATCGCGCCGGTAATGCCTGCGGTTCTTGCAGGCTGCCGTCAAAGTTTTCCGCCCAGTCGATGGTGTTTTTGTCGATATCGACCAGCATCTCCCGGGTAATCTTGGCCAGCCGGGCTTCGGTATAGCGCATGGCTGCAGGGCTGTCACCATCAATGCTGCCAAAGTTTCCCTGCCCGTCCACCAGCATATAGCGCATAGAAAATTCCTGCGCCATGCGCACCATAGCATCGTACACCGCGGTATCGCCATGAGGGTGGTATTTACCCAGTACATCGCCCACCACCCGCGCACTTTTGCGGTACGCAGTATTGTACCTGATGCCCATATCATGCATAGCATACAAGATACGCCGGTGCACCGGTTTCAGCCCATCGCGGGCATCGGGTAAAGCCCGGGCCACAATTACGCTCATGGCGTAATCCAGGTAGGCCACCTTCATTTCATTTTCAATATTTACAGATTTTACGGTTCCAACTTCCATTCAGTCACTCCACCCAAAGAGGAAGGTTATGTATATCTCTATTCGACATATTATACCTCAGAAGCGGTCTTTAAGCTATTCGGCTTGATAATCGCAACTATTTGTGCTACACTACGCCAGGTTAAGAAATGTGCATTTCAGGGGACAAATAAAGAGAATCCCTGACTATTTTCAGGAGACACTAAAACGTCTTATGGTTCAAGAAATTGCTGGCGGCGTATTTGTAGAATTAGGGTACGAAGGGGCCAATGTAGGCTGCATCCTGACGGATGAAGGGGCCATTGTTATTGACACCCCAATGATTCCGGCAGAGGCCAAACATTGGGTCAAAACCGTTTCGAATTTAACAGACAATGTGCTGTATGTGTTTAATACCGACCACCACCGGGCGCACATTATGGGCAACCAGTTTTTTGATGCGCCGGTTATGTCTCATGAGGCCGCCTGGAAGGAAATGAACAACTACAAGGATACCTTCATTGAGCGAACAAAGAATCTGTTCAAAAAAAGGCCGGATATTCAGAAACAGTTTGATGAAACAAAAATTATCAAGCCCGAACTCTCGTTTACCGGACGGTTAATTGTAAACAAAGGTGGCAGAGAATTACACTTTGTTCATTTAGGCGGGCACACTCCGGCCACCAGCGGCATCTATATTCCCGACCAAAAAATCCTCTTCGCCGGGGATTTGGTGGTGGTCAATGAACACCCGGCTCTGGGGCAATGTGACAGCGAAGCCTGGCTGAAAAAATTACGGTGGTTACGCAAGCAAAAATTTTCGTTGCTGGTGCCGGGGCACGGTAATTTGTGCAACGTAGATGCCAGCGAACCTGTTTCGGAATATATTCGGGCAATGCGCTCCAAAGTACGAAAGCAATATAAATCCGGGAGAACCAAAGCAGAGGCCGCCGTGGTTATCAGCCAGATGATTGACTATTTCTCCTATCGCCAGGGCGAAAAATCGATTATTGAAAAACGCATCAGGGCCGGCGTAAGCCGCGTTTACGATGAGATGAAAGCCCTTTACGCTACCCCCGAATTTTGACAATGACAGGTTTTGTACTATAATCTTTTTTTGCTGTTGGTTAACTAACAGCAGGTTTCGGGATGTAGCGCAGCCCGGTAGCGCGCTTCGTTCGGGACGAAGAGGTCGGCGGTTCGAATCCGCCCATCCCGACTGAACAATTAACAATTAACAATTAACAATGAGTAATGAGTAAAATTTTTATTCATTGTTAATTATTCGTAACTACTTACCCCCCTCTAACTCCCCCCTCAGGAGGGGGG
>CAYWSS010000442.1:0-5282 GCA_964460505.1 uncultured Caldilineaceae bacterium
CCGCTAAAAGCATGCGGGAATGACATAATTCTGGTAGGGGGGTGAACGGTTACTTCTGCGACGCAAATTCGACCGCCCATGAGCGCATTAATCCCAACAGCCCGGCTTTGGAGGCACAGTACGCGGAATAACCCGGAACCCCCAGCCGGGCCAGAATCGAAGAAATGATGACGATTTGGCGATACCCCTCTTCGGCGGCGGCAAAAAAGGGCAGTGATTCGTGCACAAGCTGATATGTGCCGGTCAGATTTGTCTCCAAAATTTCGCGCCGGCGGTCATTTTCTCCGTATTGATTTTCGCCGCCCACCCCGGCATTAGCGACAACCCCCAATAATTCCGGGCGAATTTTCTGCAATCCCTCCCGAATCGATCCCGCATCTCGAATATCGGCCACCAAAATAGCGTGTTCAGCGAGTGAGCCAAGTTGCGATTGTGTCTCTTCCAGCGCGTTCCGATTGCGGCCCAACAGAACGATTGGATGTCCGGCTTGCGCCAATGTCTGGGCAGTTGCCTGCCCGATGCCGGCCCCCGCGCCCGAAACCAAAATTGCTTTTTTCATTCCAATACCTCGATTATTTGTGCTTAAATCACGCCGTCTCTGGCCGGCCGGCCCCATCATAGTAGCGCGTGCCTCGATGACCCTTTCCGGGAATGGGCTGCGCCAAACGTTCGCCGGGACATTCGACCATAATTAGCGTGCGCGCTTTGCCCGAACTGGGATTTACCGCGCCGCCAATTAATTCTTTAATTTTCACTCGCCCATGGAGCTGGTCGTTAAATATCGTGTAAACATAGTCGCCCCCCTTTAATTTTGAAGGTTTGCCGGCCATGTGAAACTCGTACTCGGTCAGGGAGCCGTCGTACAGGGAATTTAAGGCCTCGACACTTTCTTTGGCAGGGATGGTTTTGGTGATTCCGAAACTCATGTTGGTTATCCTTTTTTTCCAAATGCAAAATTTAACACTTCTTTCGCCAGCGTTACTCTGGCCTCGTTGTTGGTCATAATTGTGCCGGTAACAAGGGTTCGCAGCCCCAAATCAGAGATGGCGTTCATGTGCTGTTCATCCAGGTAGTCGATGACAAAACCGGTCAGCACCTCCTGAAGATGGCGCGCCACCCCCACCGGTGACACCTCCATCCCCAACTCAGTCATTAATTTTGCGGCGGGGCCTTTTAATGCCTCGCCTTTTATGATGGGCGACACCGCCACTTTCGGCGCGCGGCCGGCCGCAATAATCCGGCGCAGGCTGGGCATTGACAAAATAGGCCCAATGCTGATCAGCGGGTTGCTGGGGCAGAAAATAATGGCGTCCGCGTTGCGAATGGCGGCCACCACTTCCTGGCTGGGTTGAGCTTTCTCCGCGCCGTCAAAACGAATGTTCCTGGCCACGGGCTTGCATTGCAGCTTGACAAAATATTCCTGAAAGGCCAGCTCCCCCTCATCCGTATCGAACATGGTACGAACCGGCTGCTCGCTCATGGGCAACACCGTGCAGCGCACCCCCAAACGGTGGCACAACTCTTTGGTAACCCAGTTGTGCGGATAACCTTCGCGTAGCCATTGACTGCGTAATAAATGTGTCGCCACATCGCGGTCGCCCAACTGGAACCAGGTTGGCCCCCCATAGCGGGCCATGGCCGCCATCATGCCCCAGCTTTCGTCCTTGATTCCCCAGCCGGTGACGGGATTGGCTACTTCGGCCAGAGTGTACATCACCGTATCCAGATCGGGGGAGATGTGCAGCCCCAGATGTTCAAAGTCATCGCCGGTATTGACGATGATGGTTAACTTGTCCGGCGCAACAATTTTAGCCAACCCGTAGGCCAGCTTTGCCCCGCCCACGCCTCCGGCCAGGGCAACGATGTTTTTTTCTGCGTGTTTCATTTGCTGTCTCATGCCGTAATCAACCGTTGAATTTTTCCATCAAAAAATCAACCACCTGCCGGTCAATAGAATCTTCATAACCAACCCACCGCTCCTCAAGATTTTCCATGCCGACCAGCGCCCGCATGGCTTTGCGGGTGGAATCATCAAATGTACCGGTAGTTGGGCCGCTGTAGTGGCCTGTTTTTTGCAGCAATTTCTGCAAATTTCCGGCAACATCGGCCAGCGGAATCAGATTATCGGGATTGACCGCCCCAAAAAAGAGGTGGTGCATTTCGACCAGTATCTTCAATTTCTTGATGGGGGCGGGATCGTCATCAACCCGCAAATCCAGGTAGCGATCATTGTTGCCGCCGTAGCCTCTGTTTTTGCTGACAACCAGTACCCCGGCGGCTTGCCGGCCCCGGCTATAGATGTTCAGATAATGTTTTTGGGTAGTGGCAGTGCCTTGTGCCTGTCCTGCGTGGCGACCACAAGGGTACGCCACTACGGATCCAAAATCCTTTTCTTAAAAACTATAACAATCCCGGTGTTTTCCATTTGGCTCCAGTATAAAAAGTGCCCCGCTTGTAAAACCTCGTTATTTTTGGCGGGGTTTTACTATTTTACCGCTGCCGTTGTATCCTCCTTATCACTTGCCGGTAGTTTCGACCATCGGGCCAAATGATCTTCCGAGGCGCATATTGGATTGTAAGTTGTTCAACGTCATATTTCCTTGCGGGTTGTTAAAGCTATTAACTCCTCAAAACGGTACTCTTCAACCAATTTAGCCAGCGCTCCGGTCAGGGCCGGATGATCCGCTTCGATTTGCTCAAGCAGCTCAAAAATTTGTCCGGCTCGTCCCCCGGAGACAGCGCGGTTTAACCCGGCCACCCAGTTAGCCGGTAACCCGGCCAGGGCATCCGCTGTCAGGGGTGCCTGGGCTGGTGTGTCGCTGTCTTGTTCAACCGGCTGCTCCGGCGCTTCATAAATATAGCGCACTCCCAAATATTGTGCCATTTTGTCGAAGATCGCCGCTTCCTTGAAGGGCTTGCGCACAAAATCATCGCAGCCCGCCGCCAGGATGGCTGCTCGCTCTTCTTCAAAGGCGTGGGCTGTCAGGGCAATAATTTTAGATTTTAGGTTTTGGATACTTCGACTTTGCTCAGTACGGGTTTTGGCTTGTTTGGACTTGATGATTTTGGTGGCTTCGTAGCCGTCCATGACCGGCATCCGCATATCCATCCAGATTAGGTGTGGCTGCCAGCTTTCCCACGTGGCCACTGCCTCCTGCCCATTCACCGCTTTGCGGACCTCGAAGCCGACCGCCGTCAGCAATTGAACCAGCAACATCCGGCTCTCCTCTCTATCTTCGGCCACCAGGATACGGTACGGATGGCCATCAGCGGCCCGTTGCTCCGGGGCGAGACCAATCACCCGATTTTGAATTTTGGATTTTAGATTTTGAATTTTGGACACGTCGGCCGGTAGCGCAACCTGGATGTCGAAACGAAAAAGGCTGCCCGGCCCACCCACTGAAATCCGCAATTGGGTTGGGGGGGGGCTTTCGACGGTGATGTCACCGCCCATCAGTTGCACAAAACGCCGGCTAAGGGGCAACCCCAACCCGGTGCCTTCGAGCGCTTCCTGACCACTGGTGGTCTGGGTGAACGCTTCAAAGAGTTGGTCCATTTCTTCCGGGGCGATGCCGGGGCCGGTGTCTGACACTTCAAAAATCAGAAGGATGAAGGCAGAACGCTTTGCGTGAATATTTTTATCCATTTTATCATTCACACCTGTACTGACCCGCAAGGGGTCCGGCGCAAGTGCCCTTTTGCGTTCATCGTTTGTTGTTACCCGCAGCGTCACCCGCCCTTCCCTGGTAAATTTGACCGCATTGTTAAGTAAATTGATGAGAACCTGGCGCAGTTTGCGCTCGTCGGTACGGATGTATTGCGGAATGTCCGCCGGGTGCTCGAAGTGGAGTTGTAACCCTTTGTTTTTGGCGTGGACGCCGAACATACTCTCCAGAGTGGCCAGCAGTTGGTACAGGTCAAAGTCGGTCTCGATGAAGGTGACCTGCCCGGCTTCTATTTTGGAGATTTCCAGCACATCGTTGATCAGTTCCAACAGGTGTTCACCGCTGTGGCTGATGATGCCCAGGTTGTCCCGTTGTTTGGGGGTGATGGTTGCATCCCGCTCCATCAGTTGGGAAAAGCCGAGGATGGCGTTGAGCGGGGTGCGCAGTTCGTGGCTTATATTGGCCAGAAAGGCGCTTTTGGCCCGGTTCGCAGCCTCGGCTGCACTTCGGGCCGTTTCGGCGGCATCTCTGGCTTGCTGCATTTGTTCAAACAACTGCTGATTCTCCATAGCCGTGGTTAATTGGCCTAACATCGACTGATAGGGCCGGATCTCCCGTTTGGTGAAATGGTACGCTTCCTCGCTTTCAAGTAACAAAGCGCCCAGTTGGCGCTTTCGACCCCAGAGTGGTAACACCATCATAGCCCGAATGTTCAAATGCCGGACAACCTCCCTCCCGACCCGGTTCATCCGTTTGTCTTGTTGAACATTGTTAAAAAAGAGGGGTTCTGAACTAAGAAATAAATCCAGGGTTTGCATGGCTTGTCGAGAATAGCGGGTGCCGAGAGGCGTTGGCTCCGGCCCTTGTCCATTGGACCAATTGGCTTGAATGGACATCGTGTCCAATTCACCCTGGTCATCATAGCTAAACACGCCCAGAACGGCCCGATCAATGACAGGTATAGCTATTTCCTCGGCCACAGCCACAATCAGGTCCGACAGATTATTGGCTCTAATCATGCGCCGGCTGATGGTGTAAAGCGTTTTTGTTTCGGCCAGAGCAGCCTGATTCTGTTCAAACAAGCGGGCATTGGTTAGGGCCACGGCCACATGATTAGCCACTGACCGCAACAGGTTGGCATCAACATCATCCAAACCGGCTACCCTGTCTGATTGCACATCCAGCACACCAATCACTTGACTTTCATTAACAATTGGGACCGCCATTTCTGAATACGTGTCGGGTAACAAAGGGTTGGGCAACCAATCGGGCGAGTCGCGTACATTATCCACCCTGACAATTTCACCCGTCCGGCCCGCCCGGGCTACCAGGCTTACTTCGGATGTGAGCGGAATATGATGCTCCTGAGCTTTTAACTTCTGGCCTGCTTCACCGGCGCCGGCCTGCATCACCAGGTTTTGCCGGTTATCATCAAGAAGATAAATGTGGACGTGATAGTAGTTGAATCGCTCTTTGACCTGATTGACCAACTCGGCTAACAATTGATCAACATCGAGGATAGCGTTTAACTGCCCGCTAAGTGTGGCCACAGTTTCCAGTTTGTGGGTGCGAGCCACAACTTGCTGTTCCAGATTGTTTACCAGGGTGTTAATCCGG
>CAYWSS010000443.1:0-5263 GCA_964460505.1 uncultured Caldilineaceae bacterium
TTACTCAGTCGATTTGCGATTCTTCGCCTCTGTCGTGAAACGCCACTCCGCAAGCCCACGCGCCTAACTCTGAGCGATTTACATCTGGCGCGTGTGAAACCTCGCGCCACCAGCGGCTCCTTAAAATATTAATGGTTTGACTGCCTATTTTTCGCACCGAAACCGGGTTCCGGTGCACCACTTCGTTATGTAATAAGGTAGGGGCAAGGCATGCTTTGCCCCTACTAATTTGGGTTATCAACGCGCAGTAAAAACCATTGCTTCTACGCCCGTGATCCGTAGTTGATCCGGGGTAACCTGATAACTATCTGCCCCGGCTAATGCAGTCAGGTATCGCGCTTCCTGCTGCATAATATCCTCTTCGCACATAATTTGGCTGCCGGTTGCCGGCGAAACGGTGATGTTATTTCCGTTTAACTGGTACGATGCGCTGTACGTGTTGCAACCACTCGACCCGCTGACGGTGCCGCCTTCAAACAGCGCCGTAATTTCTGTACCGGCAATAGTGCCATTCAGCACCCAATCAACGCCTTCGATGTTGCCGGGCTCTTCGGTGGGTTCCGGCGTAGGCACTTCGGTTGGCTCGGGCGTAGGTTCTGCTGTGGGTTTGGGCGCAGTGATATTGATTTGAACATTGGTGGTGTCGCTCAAATCTTTATCGTCGGTAACAGTGAGGATGACGTTGTACACCGCCGGCGAATTGTAAACGTGCTGAATGGTGATTGCGTTAGCTTGCGTGCCGTCGCCCAAATCCCAGGCGTAGCTTACAATTCGACCCTCTGCCTGCGAGGCGCTGGCATCAAAGGTAACGGTCTGGCCTACCTGCGCTTCGCCCGGGGCGCTAATTACCGCTGCCGGCGGTAAATCTTCCCCCGGTTCTTCCTTAACGGTAATTTGCATGGTAGCGGTGTTGCTTAAGCCATTTTGGTCAGTTACGGTTAGCCGAACCGTAAACACGCCAGGTTCATTGTAAACGGTTGTAGCCGATACATCGGCGCTTTGGCTGCGGGCCCCGGCTGTGCCAAAGTCCCAGGCATAGACTACAATCGGGCTGCTGCCGGGCGTTGAGTTTCCACCCTGGAATGTCACTTGCCGGCCCACAAATGCTTCGGATGGGCCTTGAATGACCGCCACGGGGGGAACCTCTGATGGCGGCAAGCCAAAGGTAACGTCTACCCGAGCTTCGGCAATAACGCTGTTATCTGCCGGAGAAGGAGAGAAAGCTCTAATCTGGCCGGTTGTGCCCGGAGCGGTGTTGATTTTCAACTGCGTGGACCACGGTCCCTGCCCGCCGGCGCCGGCATCCTGGGCATCAATAGTGGTGGCGGTTTGGGCAATTACCGCGCCGTTTGAGGCCAGGGCCTGCACCACAACGTTACCTTCCGGCAGGCCGCCGCCAATCCCGCCTGCGTCCACCAATTTGTTAATATCCAGAATTGTGCCCTGCAACGGATTATTGATTTGAATAAAGGATGGTTTTGCTGCGGTTTGACCAAAACTAACCTCAACCACCGCTTCGGCAATGACACTGTTATCGGCAGGAGACGGGGAAAAGGCACGAATTTTGCCCGCCATTCCCGGCTCCGTCTGGATGATCAAATCCACCGTCCACGGCCCTTCGCCACCGGTGCCCGCATCCCCTGCATCAATGATAGTTGGTTGCTGAGCCAAGACATTTCCATCTCGATCCAGGGCCTGAACGACAACATTGCCTTCCGGCAAACCGCCGCCACGCCCGCTTACGGTAACCGCCCGGCTGATGTCTACAATGGCCCCGGTCGCCGGTTTGGTGATGGTGATAAAGCTGGGAGCAAGGGTGGGAGTTGCCAACGGGGGTACTGTAGCTATCGGCGGCGCTACTGCCCCGCCGGAATCATCCGGGCTTGAACCAAAAATACCAAACATAAACAGGCCGGCCAGACAGCCGGCAATTAAAGCCAACGCTACAACTAATCCAATAATTATTTTTGTGGTATTGCTCATTCTTTCCTCTTTAATATTTATTGTTCCGGGTTACCTTCTAAAGATAACCCACATACTATCCAATGTCATTAAGAAATGGTGCCTAAATAACTTACCCAATTGGGGCCGGCAACATATTGCGTACTCCCCAGGACGCAACCCACTCGCCCATTGACAGGGTTATGCCCACAACTGCCAACGGCGGAACCAGGGCAATAGAAATGGCCACCCCCGGCAAAGAATCGGCCACGTCTGAGCGGCTCATGGCAAAAGCTCCGGCTGCTCCCGAAGCCAGGGCCACAGACAAATCGGTGAGGTTGGGTGAAATGCGGCCGGCAATCTGTGAATTGCCGGTAATTGAAATGATGCCGGTATTGAGAAAACTGCCAATAAACCAGCCAATAAAAATGGTACCCGCCACCCCACAAACAACTACAAAAAACGAGCGGCCGGCGCGCCGCATATCTCCCATGACCAGGCCGGCGGCGGTGGCCATAATGGGGGTCATCAATGGGGCAATAATCATGGCCCCAATGACCGTGGCCGTTAAATCGCCAATAACGCCGTAGGAGGCAATCACAGTGGAGAGAAAGAGCAGCACTGCGAAGCGCTCCGGATTTACCCGGCGTTTTTCACCCTAAAAAAAGAGCTTTCCTTCGAACGCCGGCACGTCTTTGGGCGTAAATTTATTGTCATCTACAATATTTTTTAAGACCCCCATAATAGTGTCCTCGCTTTATTCTTAAGGTACGCCAACAATTTCTAAAGCAACGGCGAAGCCAGCCGGCTCAAAGAATCACGGAAACGTTCCCAGACCGGACGACTCATGTATTCCTCCACTGTCCACTCTTTGCACAGTTTCAGGTCATCCTCAAAGGCAGCCTCTAATTCCCGCGATTTTTCATCATCGTAGATTACGGCATTACCTTCGTAATTTAAGCTAAAGCTGCGAATATCCATATTGGCCGTGCCGATGGTGCAAATTTTGGCATCAATGTTTAGGGTTTTGGGATGGAAGTATCCGGCCTGATAATGATAAATCTTTGCCCCGGCTTCGGCCACTTCCTTAAAGTAGGTGTTGGCTGCATAATAAGGTACGCTGTAGGTGGTGCCGCTGGGGGTAAACATCAGCTTGACGTCGACCCCTGAGAGGGCGGCTGCTTTGAGCGCTTCCAAAATGCTGTCATCCGGAATAAAGAAGGGGGATTGCATATACAGCTTGTCTTCGGCGGCCATCATCATAAAGAAATAAAGCTGCCGGATGCCGGCCCATTGGGAATCCGGCCCGGACATGGTGATTTGAACCGGGGTGAATGTTTTGATTTCTTCGTTGAGCGGGGGGTAGTAAGTAGCGCCAACCATTTTTTTTCCGGTGGTGTTGTACCAACTCACGGCAAAGCTGGCCTGCAGGGCCAGGGCTGCCTCGCCGGTTATCCGCAGATGGCTGTCGCGCCACGATTCAAAAAATTGTCCACCGTCCAGTTGATCCTTATCCAGATTTAAACCGCCAATGTAGCCAATTCGCCCATCGATTACGGCGATTTTTCGGTGGCTGCGATAGTTGGCCGTGTGAATCCGGTTCAGCGAGCGATATTCCAAATAGGGGTGGATATCCACCCCGGCGTCGGTCAGGTCTTTCAGGTACTGCTTGCTCATCGCCCCGCCGGAGGCATCAAACAGGCACCGGATTTCAATTCCGGCCTGGGCTTGCTTAATGAGCGCCTCTTTTACTTTGAGCGTAAAATCATCCTCGGTCCAGATGTAATAGTTAAGATGAATATGCTTTTGGGCCGCATTAAGATCCTCCAACAAAGTCGGATATTTAATCGTGGCGTTTTGCAGAATTTCAACCTCATTGTACCCGGTCAGGATCGAGCTGGAATTTTTATCGACCAGCCGCAGCAGTCTCTTTTGGTAGGACGCCGGTTTATCTCTGGCAATCCGCTCAACATATTCTTTCTGTCGATCAAGAAGCGGCTGTAAATCTTTAAGCAAATCACCGCGCAGGTCTTGCCTGGCCAGTTCATTTTCTTTGGCAAATGTAGTCCAGGTGCGGCCAAAGAAATAATAAACAATCACCCCGACAACGGGAAAAAGCAAAAACATCAACAACCAGGCAAAGGTTGATTGCGGGCTGCGATTCTCCATAATAATGTAAACTGCCGCTACTACGATGTAGATAAACAGCAACACTCCCCCGACATTAAACAGTAAGTTAACCGACATTAAATTTTCTCCTTTTCAGTACAGTAGCCAGTCATCAGTCATCAGTCATCAGTCATCAACTACTCACACACAAACAACCCCAGCCGGCAACGGCAAAGTTTGATTTTAGATGCCATTTTCAGTTGTAACAAATCTTTTCGTAACTTTTTGCCACCAATGAAAGATTTCTACAAAAATGACTATTAAGATAGGCGTTACCATAAAACTGTAAACGAAGCTAATCACCACCATAAATGGTACAGGGCCTAACAATACTTCAGGCATTGGGTGCTCATTAATTGAATCTTTGGGCCAATTTCGCTCTGTACACCATACTTCGCCGTTATCATCAACAACGAAGCTGGATGCAACGACACGTTTTGGCCCCAAATTAGAAGCAATGTTGAAACGAATTTGTTGTTTAACCAACTGTGGTTGTGATTCTGAACGTGACATCACTAAATATAAGTAGTATGGATTTTTTGTCACTTCAAATCTTCTATAGTCAGATACTTCTGGTGCATCATAAGTACAGAAGGGAATATTTCTGATTTTCTCAACTTCTTCCTTTTCTGTTATTGCAGATAGCCCTATTTCCGGATTATACTCTAATCGAAACGCTCGTTTTTTTAAAAGTTCTATCTTTTGCCACTGCCACCCTCCTGTCCAGTAAATGTAGCTTGCGTCTGCATTCACTTTGAATTGGACCCCAAAAGCGATTAATCCTATAAACGTCCCCAATATGAGACCGGCAACAATAATTTTATTTACATAACCTTTGTGACGTTTATAGATTATTGTTATTCCCAGCCCCAATGTAATAAAAGGCAAAATACAGACAAATCCCTGTATAGTCTCCATACCGTGGCTTCTCTCAATGGCTTAACAATAATGGCTCCACAGGATTTTGCAGGATCAAAATAAAGAATTTGCCACAAACTGCACGAACTAACACAAAAAAACAGGCATCGCTTCAATGTATCCAAATAATAGGGTTACACTTTAGGCCAAAAAATGAGAGATAATCCTTTCATTCCGCCCTAGGTCCTGCTCTGAACCGGCCGGAAATAAGAGCAGGACCTACGGCAGAATGGAA
>CAYWSS010000444.1:0-5241 GCA_964460505.1 uncultured Caldilineaceae bacterium
ATTCTGCTAATTCTGTTCTTATTGTAGCCCGGTTTAGAACAGAATTGCCGGAATGATAGAATTTTGCCGGCGAAAAATATCAAATTTAACAAAAAATCTCAAAAATTGATCGAATTAACTCTATATTATGTCAATGAAAAACTCCTGTAAATAAGTTGTCTATCCCACCATAAGTGGTAAAATACAACATTCTGAAAACACAGCGCGAAACGCTTTCGCCGGCCATTCAGGGTCATCAAAATGATTATTCACGGTTGCTTGCCGGCCGGGATTATCCGCTTCATTGTTAGTCATTTTTGATTTGGTCTTTACCATTTTTTGAAAGGATGGACAAACCGCAATGGCAAAACGTAGTAAACTATCACAATTACTGGAAACATCTCCCGTTTCCAGGCAAAATATCTACCGGAAGGTTTGCCCGCCTCAAAAGAACAGAGCGCCCCTCCTGATGGCGATGCTGATTTTAGGGGGGATGATTGGGGCAGTCATTACGCTGTTACTGGCGCCGCGTTCCGGCAGGGAAACCCGCAGGCAATTACAGAATAATGGCCTAAACCTGGCTAATCGCCTCAAATCGGCTCGAAAAACGGGTAAGCAGAAGGCGGGGGTAACCCGGCTAAGCAATTGGGGAAATTACCCCAAACCCGAGGTGAAAATACACGAGTTTGAAGACGTCGATACGCTGCGCAAGCTGGTGGTTAATACAGACAATGTTATCACCCGGGGCAATGGCCGCTGTTACGGCGATTCGGCGCTGGCCCCCAACATTATTTCCAGCCTGCGCTACAACAAGTTTTTGTCGTTTGACGCCAAACAGGGAATCATTCGCTGTCAGGCCGGGGTGATCCTGTCTGACCTGCTGGATGTGACCGTGCCGCAGGGTTGGTTTTTACGGGTAACGCCGGGCACCAAGCTGATTACCGTCGGCGGGGCCATTGCCTCTGATGTACACGGAAAAAGTCAGCACAACACCGGCAATTTCAGCGACCATCTGGTTGAAATAGAGCTGATGCTGGGCGATGGCTCAATTGTAAAATGCTCCAAAGAAGAAACGCCGGAACTTTTCTGGACTACCTGTGGCGGAATGGGACTGACCGGCGTTATTTTAAATGCCACGTTACGGCTGATGCCTGTAGAAACAGCCTACTTTAAACAGGAATCGGTCAAGGCCAAAAATCTGGACCAGTTGATGGACCTGTTTGAAGAATCTGAAAATTGGCCCTATTCTGTCGCTTGGATCGATTGCCTGGCCCGGGGCAAACAGATGGGGCGCGGCATTTTAACACGTGGCGAACATGCCAGGGTTTCGGATTTGGCGGACGAGGCGCAGAAACAAAATCCATTACGCCTTAAACCCAAACTAAAGCTGAACGTCCCCCTCAATTTTCCCGAATTTGCTCTTAACCCGCTGTCTATGCGCGCCTTTAATATACTTTATTACAACAAACAACTATCCGGGCGGGTGGAAGCAATTGTGGATTACAACAGCTTCTTTTACCCGCTCGACTCCATTGCCAACTGGAACCGAATTTACGGCGCGCGCGGATTTACGCAATATCAGTTTATTTTACCCAGAGAAACCAGCCGGGAAGGTATGGGGAAAATTCTGAAACGAATTACAGCCAGCGGCAGGGGCTCGTTTTTGGCCGTGCTGAAACTGTACGGCCCGCAACACGGCTACCTGCCGTTTGCCATGGAAGGTTATTCGCTGGCGCTGGATTTTGCCATTCAGCCGGGATTGTTTGAATTTCTGGACGAACTGGACCGGATTGTGTTGGCCTACGGCGGCCGGTTGTACCTGACCAAAGATGTGCGCATGAGCCGGGATATGTTTATGAAGAGTTATCCCAACGCAGAAAACTTCATCAAAAACGTCAAAAAGATTAACCAAAACTCAAAATTCAGATCACTTCAATCGGATCGGGTAGGGATTACCAGATGAACAACGTACTAATTTTAGGCGCAACCTCTGATATGGCTATGGCCCTGGCTCACAAATTTGCCGGGGTTGGATTTAACCTGACGCTCGCTGCCAGAAATTCAGCGCGACTGGCGGAAGCTGTGACTGATCTGGAAATTCGATACGGCACAAAGGTTGAAGCCGTAAATTTTGACGCGCTGGATTTCGATAGTCATGCGGATTTTTATCAGGGATTGACATCCAGACCGGATGTGGCAATTTGTGTATTTGGCTATCTGGGTGACCAGAAAACCGCCCAGGCCGATTTCCCGGAGGCGGAGAAAATCATCAACTCCAACTACACCGGGGCGGTGTCTATATTAAATATCATTGCCAACGATTTTGCCCAGCGACGCGCGGGCACCATCATTGGCATCAGCTCAGTGGCGGGTGACCGGGGGCGGCAGAGTAATTATGTTTACGGCAGCGCCAAGGCCGCTTTCACGGCCTATCTTTCGGGCCTGCGCAATCGATTAGCCAGGGCCGGGGTACACGTTATCACCGTGAAGCCG
Organism: uncultured Caldilineaceae bacterium; assembly: GCA_964460505.1. GTDB lineage: Bacteria > Chloroflexota > Anaerolineae > 4572-78 > J111 > J095. The sequence goes on from CAYWSS010000444.1 coordinate 2,473, forward strand.
GGCTTTGTGCGCACCAAAATGACGGCCGGGATGCCGCTTCCCGCTCCGGTTACGGCCAAACCTGCGCAAGTAGCCAACGACGTATTTAAAGCCTACCAGAAGCAGAGCAATGTGGTTTACACCCTTTGGATGTGGAAATTAATTATGCTTATCATTCGTCACATCCCGGAGGGTATCTTTAAACGACTCAGCCTATAAAATAGAGTTTTCGAGTTGAGTGAGTTGGTGAGTTGAGTGGGTTGTTCAATAATTGGCGGGTTATAGATGTTCAGGTAATGTTTTTAGGTAGGGGCAGCGCCTTGTGCCTGCCCTTTGGGCGACCACAAGGGTTCGTCCCTACAAAATTCAAAATGTTTTTCTGAACATCTATAATAATGCCGGGCACAACTTCCAATATTTAATCAGAAAACTCACCTATACTGAAAACAGAATGAGAACGGAACTTTTTGGTGATGGTTCGTTATGCCCGAATGTACCTGCGGTCGGGCATCCATTTGGGCTTACAAACGTGGATTCCCGCTAAAAGCGTGCGGGAATGACGGGTGTCAAAAAGTTCCGTTTTGAAACTAATTTCAGTATAACTCTGTAAACTCACTCAACTCACCAAACTAACTTAAATTAATTGGAGGGGAACCTGTGTCTGCCAACAACCAGAGCTTTGTCGAAAAATTAACCCGCGCCATTGAGCGCAACCAATCACTGTTATGCGTAGGATTAGACCCCGATCCGCAGAAATTTCCATCGCACTTCCCAAAAACCATTGGCACTGAAACGCTCTTTGCCTGGGGAAAAAACATTATCGGGCAGACCGCCGATTTGGTTTGCTGCTACAAACCTAACTCTGCCTTTTACGAGCAGCACGGCACGGAAGGGCTGGAAGCGCTGCGCCAAACTGTCGCTGCCGTGCCGGACCATATTCCGGTACTGCTGGATGCCAAACGGGGGGACATCGACAGTACTGCCGGGGCGTATGCCCACGCGGCTTTTGAGGTTTGGGGCGCGGATGCCATTACCCTTAGCCCCTATCTGGGACAGGATAGCATTGCGCCATTTTTGGCGCACAAAGGAAAGGCAGCCTTTGTTCTGTGCTACACCTCCAATCCGTCCGCTAAAGAAATTCAGGAGTTTGGCTCCGCCGATACGCTGCTGTTTGAACATATTGTTGAGCAATCTCAACGTTGGGGCAGCGAGGCCCAGATTGGCTACGTGGTTGGCGCCACCCAGCCTCACGCGCTGGCCCGGGTACGCAGCTTGCTGGGCAATAGCGCTCACTGGATTCTGGCTCCCGGTGTGGGCGCGCAAGGGGGCAACCTGCAAGAAACGCTGGCTGCCGGACTTGACAGCAACGGCAGCGGGCTGATTGTGCCGGTTTCCCGCGCTGTTATCTACGCCGATAATCCCCGGCAGGCCGCGCTTACCCTGCGGGACGAAATTAACCAGGCCCGACAGACAATCAACGCTGCGTCGGTAACATCCTTCCGTAAAGAATTGATTCTGCAACTGCACCAGGTGGGCTGTATTCAGTTTGGCGATTTCACGTTGGCCTCCGGGAAACAATCACCCATTTACATCGACTTGCGCCGGATTGCCGCCAGTCCCGCCCTGCTTCAATTGGCTGCCCAAGCCTACGCTAAACTCATTACCCCTTTGTCATTTGACCACCTGGCTGCCGTCCCCTACGCGGCGCTCACCATCGGCACGGCTGTGGCTCTAAAAACCGGCAGCCCGCTGATTTATCCGCGCAAAGAAGTAAAAGCCTACGGCACCGGCCAGAGCATCGAAGGCGTATTCTCTGCCGGGGATAAAGTGGTAGTGATTGAAGATTTGGTTACCAGCGGCGGCAGCGCGCTCAAAGCCATCGAGCAGTTGGAAGCGGCCCAACTGGAAATAACCGACGTGGCCGTACTCATCGACCGTGAACAGGGCGGGCGCGACGCAGTGACTAAAAAAGGGTACACCCTGCATGCAGCGCTCAAAATATCGGAAGTGCTGGATGTGCTGCAACAGGCCCAAAAAATTTCCGCGCCAAAAGCCGGGGCCGTCAGGGTATACCTCAGGAGTTAGGAGTTGGCATTTCCCTAACTCCTAACCCCTTAACCCCATTATTTTCAACAGCGTGCCCTGACGGAGCAGAAAACAATGCCATCCGAAAAACTGAACTGCAATTTTCTCGATTTTCAACTCAACACCCCATTTGTACTGGCCTCCGGGGTTATCGGCACCAGCGCCACGCTGATGGCCCGCGCTGCGCATAACGGCGCGGGTATGATCACCGCCAAAAGCTGCGGCCCCACCCCACGGGCCGGTCATCCCAATCCGGTGGCCTTCGATTGGGGCGGGGGGCTAATCAACGCCATTGGGCTGACCAACCCCGGCGCAACGGAAGAGGCCAAATTGCTGGCCGAAACCCGCGCCCGGTTGCAGCCGTTGGGGGTGCCGCTCATCGCCAGTATTTTTGCCGGTACTGTCACCGAATTTGGCAGCGTAGCCCGCACCGTAGCCGCGGCAAAGCCCGATATAATCGAGGTCAACATCTCCTGCCCCAACGTGGGCGACGAATTTGGCACACCTTTTGCCGGCACCATAGAAAGCGCCGCTGCTGTGACCGATGCAGTCAGACAGGCCGTGGATTGTCCCATCGCCATCAAGCTGGCCCCCAACGTGCCGGGCATTGCCCGTATTGCCGCTGCTGTGGTTGAGGCCGGTGCCGATGCCATTACCGCCATCAACACCATGCCGGGCATGGTCATCGATGCGGCATCCGGCCAG